>NZ_BPRD01000572.1 GCF_022179745.1 Methylorubrum podarium | reverse complement strand
GCCTGCTCGGCGAGGACGTGTTCGCGAGCTGGTTCGCCCGCCTCGAACTGGAAGGCTTGGAGGGCGGCGTCGCCCGCCTCACCGTGCCGACCCGGTTCCTCAAGAGCTGGATCGAGTCGCACTATCTCGACCGCGTGCTCACGACCTTCCGGGCCGAGGCCGACGACGTCAGCCGCATCGAGGTCGGCGTGCGTGGTCCCTCCGCCCCGGCCCGCCCGAGTGCCGGCACCCAGGCGAAGTCGAACCCGACGAGCGGGCCGCTGACCCGGCTCCACGCGACCGCGACGCCCGCCGCCCTCCAGGGGCCCGGTCCGCTGGTCGAGACCGAGATCGCCTCGCCCCGGGGCGATTCTGCCGCGGTCGATCTCAACGGTGCGCCGCTCGATGCGCGGCTCACCTTCGCGAACTTCGTCGTCGGCCGCTCCAACGCGCTCGCCCATGCCGCGGCGGAGCGGATCGCCCGCAGCGACGGCGACGGCGCGCTCTACAATCCGCTCTACGTCCATGCCGGCGTCGGCCTCGGCAAGACGCACCTGCTCCACGCCGCCGGCCATGCCGCCCGCGAAGCTGGGCGCCGGGTGATCTACCTCACCGCCGACCGCTTCATGTACGGCTTCGTCAACGCCCTGAAGACCCAGAGCGCGCTGGCCTTCAAGGAGCGCCTGCGGGCAATCGACCTACTCATCCTCGACGACGTGCAGTTCATCCAGGGCAAGTCGATCCAGACCGAGTTCGGCCACACCCTCAACGCCCTGATCGATTCGGGACGTCAGGTCGTGGTCGCCTCCGACCGGCCGCCGACGGAACTCGAGGCACTCGACGAGCGCGTGCGCTCGCGCCTCGCCGGCGGCCTCGTCGTCGAGATCGGCGGGCTCGACGAGGGCTTGCGCGCCTCGATCCTCTCCGCCCGGCTCGACGCCGTTCGGCAGAGCCACCCGAACTTCGAAGTCTCACCGGCGGTCTCGGCCTACGTCGCCCGGGCGATCACCGCCAACGGCCGCGACCTCGAAGGGGCCGTGAACCGGCTCCTGGCCCACGCGACGCTGACCGGCGCACCGGTGACCGTCGAGACCGCGGAGACCGCGATCCGCGACCTCGTGAAGAACCGCGAGCCCAAGCGGGTGAAGATCGAGGACATCCAGAAGCTGGTGGCCTCGCGCTACAACGTCTCGCGCTCCGACATCCTGTCCGAGCGGCGCACCGCCGCCGTGGTCAAGCCGCGCCAGATCGCGATGTATCTGTCGAAGGTGCTGACCCTGCGCTCCCTGCCGGAGATCGGCCGCCGCTTCGGCGGGCGCGATCACACGACGGTGCTGCACGCGGTGCGCAAGATCGAGAAGCAGATCGGCGAGGATGCGGTGCTCGGTGATGAGGTCGAGCTGCTGAAGCGCATGCTTCAGGATTGACCATCGAGCGGGGGCGGGACCGATCGCAAGCCCGGCTCCGCCCGACGCCAACGGCCGGCCGCGCCCCCCGGCGTTGGGACCGGTCCGGCCCGTCGTGAAGACGCGGCCCGGCCGTCATGCCACCCGCGAGGCGGGACAGCGCCGATGCCGCCCTTGCCTTCCCGAGAGCGGTTCGCCAAGCTGCCGAGCCCGCTCCATGACAGAGCGCCTCGCGAAGTGCCCGGTCACCGCCAGCCCTCCGGCCGCGATGGCGGGACGGGCGCTTCGAGGGAGACACTCCGTTTTCGGGCCTGACCGACGGCGGACGGGCCGATTGTTCAAGAGACGACGGGTTTTCCGATGAGAGTCACAGTCGAGCGCGCGGCCCTCCTGAGATCGCTCGGCCACGTCCACCGGGTGGTGGAGCGGCGCAACACGATCCCGATCCTCTCCAACGTCCTGCTCCGCACGGGCGAGAGCGGCCTGCAGCTGAAGGCGACCGACCTCGACATCGAGGTGACCGAGACGGTGCCGGCGGACGTGCTCGATGCCGGCGCCACCACGGTGCCGGCCCACGTCATCTACGATATCGTGCGCAAGCTGCCCGAAGGTGCTCAGGTGTCGCTGGAGACGTCCGGCGAGACGGGTCAGATGACGATCCGCTCCGGCCGCTCGCGCTTCGCGCTGGGCGCCCTGCCCGAGGGCGATTTCCCCGACCTCGCCGCGGGCGAGCTGCCGCATTCCTTCGCCATCTCCGCGGCGGAGCTGAAGCAGCTCATCGAGAAGACGCAGTTCGCGATCTCGACGGAGGAGACGCGCTACTATCTCAACGGCATCTACTTCCACACCGTCGAGGTCGAGGGCGCGCTGAAGCTGCGCGCCGTGGCGACCGACGGACACCGGCTCGCCCGGGTCGAAGCGGAAGCGCCTGAGGGCAGCCGCGGCATGCCGGGCATCATCGTCCCGCGCAAGGCCGTGGCCGAGATCCAGAAGCTCGTGGACGACGGCGGCGACAGCGTGCAGGTGGAGTTGTCGCCGGCCAAGATCCGGCTCACCTTCGCGGGCGGCGTGACCCTGATCTCGAAGCTGATCGACGGCACCTTCCCCGACTACCAGCGGGTGATCCCCACCGGCAACGACAAGCGCCTCACGGTGGAGCGCGACGCCTTCGCCAAGGCGGTGGACCGCGTCTCGACCATCTCGTCCGAGCGCGGCCGCGCGGTGAAGCTCGCCATGGGCGACGGGCGGCTCGCCCTCTCGGTGACCAACCCGGATGCCGGTTCGGCGACGGAGGAGCTCGACGTCGATTACGAGGCCTCCGCCCTCGATATCGGCTTCAACGCCCGCTACCTCCTCGACATCACCGCGCAGCTCCAGGGCGACACGGCCCTGTTCAAGCTCGCCGATCCCGGCTCGCCGACGCTGATCCAGGACCGGGATGGGGCGCCCGCGCTCTACGTCCTGATGCCGATGCGGGTTTGACGCGCAGGCGAACCTCGCATCTCTCGCCCGTGGGGGATATGGTGACGGCCAGACTGCCATAGGCATACCGGCCATGTCGAAACCCGTCATCCTCGACCCTGTAGACGCCGCCTTCGTCGACGACCTCGTCGCCGCCGGACGATACCCTTCCGCCGATGCGGCCGTCGTCGAAGGCATCAGGCTCCTCAAGGTCCGCGAAGAGCGACTCGGCGAGCTGAGAGAGGCGTGGCGCGACGGTGCGTCGAGCGGCGAATACGAGCCGGTCGAAGCCGTCCTCGACGAGATGGCTGCCCATTACGGTGCGAGGGCGAAGGCCGGCGCGTGAGACCGGTCGTCATCTCGCGCAGGGCCAGGGCGGATCTTCGATCGATCGCGGACCATATCGCCGCGGACAACCCGAGCCGGGCCGTCAGCTTCGTCGCCGAACTGCGGGAACGCTGCCGGTCCCTTTCCGAAACCCCGATGCAGGGCCGTCCCGCGCCCGAGATCGCACCGGACGTCCGCATCCTCGTGTTCCGCTCCTACCTCATCCTCCATCGCCTGCGCGACGATGCGGTTCTCATCGACCGCGTGCTCCATTCCGCCCGGGATCGCTCCGGCCTGCCGCCGAATGAATGAACCCACCGCCGTCGCGACCCGCCTCACCCGCCTGATCGCCCGCGACTTCCGCAACCACGTCGATCTCGATCTCGCCACGGCGCGCCGCTTCGTGGCCCTGGTCGGCGAGAACGGGGCGGGCAAGACCAACATTCTGGAGGCGGTCTCGCTGTTCTGCCCCGGCCGCGGCCTGCGCCGCG
>NZ_BPRD01000571.1 GCF_022179745.1 Methylorubrum podarium | reverse complement strand
CGCCTCATCCTGAGGTGCCCGCGAAGCGGGCCTCGAAGGATCCTCCAGATCCCGCGCGCGTCCTGGAGGACCCTTCGAGGCCTCCGCTTCGCGGCGGCACCTCAGCGTGAGGGAGATGGATGGGACGCGCGTGGCAGGATGCTTTCCGTGGGCGTGCCCTTCGGCAGCATGTGGGGCCGCCAGCGGCGGTGCATCCACAGCCATTGGCCGGGATGCTCGCGCACCCATCCCTCGACCACGCGCGTCATCGCCTGCATCGCGCCCTGAACTTCGATCAGCCCGTCGGGGCCGCGGGGCAGGTCGAGGGGCGGCGTCAGTTCGAGCAGGAACCGCCCGCCTTCCTTGCGCACCACCCGCGCGCCGTGGACCGGGCAATCGTGGTGCCGGGCGAGCTTGCCGAGCAGCGGGTTGGCCAGCACGGGCCGGCCGAAGAACTGAACCACCACGCCGCGGGTGAAGTGCTGGTCGATGAGCTGGCCGAGATGGCCGCCGCGCTCCACCACGCCCTGCATGGCGAAGACGGCGCCGGGGCCGGAGGCGGCCAGGCCCCCCATAGTCTTGCGGCGCACCTCCTGCACCAGCTGGGCGGCGGCCGGGTTGTTCGGCGGCCGGAACACCGCCGTGGTCTCCAGCCCGAATTTTTCCGCGCAGATCGCCGGCAGCTCCCAGTTGGCGAGGTGGGCTGAGAAGATCAGGCCCGGCCGGCCGTCGTCGCGAATCGCGAAGAACTGCTCCAGTCCCCGCACCTCCATGCGCTGGGTGGCGAGGTTCTCGGGATCGTAGTCGAAGATCGTGTCGAGATGGGCGTATTCCGCGCCCGTGCGGCCGAGATTGTCCCAGGCCTCGAGCGCGATGGCCCGCAGCCGCCGCTCGTCCTCCTTCGGGTAGGCCGCGCGGAGATTGGCCATCGCCGTGCGGTGGGAGGGCAGGAACGGGCCGACGAGCTGCGCGAGCCGGCCGCCGGCCGCGCTCGCCCGGTCGGTGCCGAGCATCCGCGCGAGCAGGAACACCGCCCGGATCAGCGGGATGGTCGCGAGTCCCGCCAGCCGAGGCAGGTTCCGCCGCAGGATCAGCGCGAGGCGCAGCACAGCTGGTTCATCGAGAGCGTGTTGGGGGGAGGTTCGCAGGGCGGCATAAAGTATTTTTTCCGAGCAAGCGAGCATGCCCGCCGCGAAACGGCAAAGGCCGCCGGCCCATGCGCGGACCGGCGGCCTCCGGAAGGCTTCAACTGGCGGTGTCGATCAGACGAAGTGCTGGCCGCCGTTGATGGTGAGCGTCGAGCCGGTGACGAAGCCGGCCTCGTCGCTGGCGAGATACTCGACCGCGTGGGCGATCTCGTCGGCCTCGCCGAGGCGGCCGGTGGGGATCGTCGAGATGATCTTGTTGCGGATGTCCTCCGGCACGGCCATCACCATCTCGGTGGCGATGTAGCCGGGGGCCACCACGTTCACGGTGATGCCCTTGGAGGCGCTCTCCTGCGCCAGCGCCTTGGCGAAGCCGATCACGCCCGCCTTGGCCGCCGAGTAGTTGGTCTGGCCGGCCTGGCCCTTCTGGCCGTTGATCGACGAGATGATGATGATGCGCCCGAAATTGCGCGAACGCATGCCCTCGATCAGCGGCCGGGTGCAGGTGAACATCGAGTCGAGGTTGGTCTTGATGACCGCCTGCCACTTGTCGAAGCTCATCTTGTGGAAGGCGCCGTCGCGGGTGATGCCGGCATTGTTCACCAGGATGTCGATCGGCCCGAGCTCGGCCTCGATCGCCTTGATACCGGCCTCGCAGCTCGCGAGGTCGCCGACGTCGAACTTGAACACCGGAATGCCGGTCTCGGCCTTGAAGGCGTTGGCGGCCTCGTCGTTGCCGCCGTAATTGGCGGCGACCTTGTAGCCCTTGTCCTTCAGGCGCTTCGAGATCGCGGCGCCGATGCCGCGCGTTCCACCCGTGACGAGGGCGACGCGTTCCTGAGCCATGGTTTCCTCCGTGTTCCCGGTTCGGGTTGTTGTTGAGAGTGCCTCGCAAAACGCCCGATCAGCGATCGGTTCCCTTCGGCTGCGACGGCGCGGCGGGCGTTTTGTGAGAGACACTAAGACGGTTTGCGAAACACCCGCGAGGCGTGTGGCCGACAGATGGATGATCCTGTCATGACCTTCGCGGGGCGGCCCGCAGCGCATCATCCCCGCCTGTGTAGCGGGGCGGCGGCGGACCTGCATCGCATTTAAATTTCACAAACCCTCAAGCCGTTTTCGTCAAATTCAGCTTGAATTCGGCGTGAAGGAGGGCGAGGCCGCCCTCCCTCCGAGCCGGTCGGTCAGACCCGCTCGACGCACATGGCGAC
Source organism: Methylorubrum podarium (assembly GCF_022179745.1). Lineage (GTDB taxonomy): Bacteria > Pseudomonadota > Alphaproteobacteria > Rhizobiales > Beijerinckiaceae > Methylobacterium > Methylobacterium podarium. The sequence goes on along the minus strand of NZ_BPRD01000571.1, from coordinate 1,058 downwards.
GCCCATGCCGCCGCCGATGCAGAGCGTGGCGAGGCCCTTCTTGGCGTCGCGGCGCTTCAGCTCGTGCAGCAGGGTGATGAGGACGCGCGCGCCCGAGGCGCCGATCGGGTGGCCGATGGCGATGGCGCCGCCGTTGACGTTCACCTTCTCGTCGTCCCAGCCCATGTCCTTGTTCACGGCGAGCGCCTGCGCGGCGAAGGCCTCGTTGGCCTCGATCAGGTCGAGGTCGGACGGCTTCCAGCCGGCCTTGTCGAGGGCCTTGCGCGAGGCCGGGATCGGGCCGGTGCCCATCACCTTCGGATCGACGCCCGCGGTCGCCCAGGAGACGATCCGGGCGAGCGGCTTGATCCCGCGCTTCTCGGCTTCCGAGGCCGACATCAGTACCAGGGCGGCGGCGCCGTCGTTGAGGCCCGAGGCGTTGGCGGCGGTCACGGTGCCGTCCTTGGCGAAGGCGGGCTTGAGCTTGCCCATCGCCTCGACGGTGGCGCCGTCGCGGATGTACTCGTCGGTGTCGACGACGGTGTCGCCCTTCTTGCCCTTCACCGTGACGGGGACGATCTCCTCCTTGAACCGGCCCTCCTTGCGGGCGGCCTCGGCCTTGTTCTGCGAGCGGGTCGCGAACTGGTCCTGCTGCTCGCGGGTGAGCTGGAAGGCCTGGGCGACGTTCTCGGCGGTCTGGCCCATGTGGTAGCCGTTGAAGGCGTCCCACAGCCCGTCCTTGATCATCGTGTCGACGAGCTTGAGGTCGCCCATCTTCTGGCCGCCGCGCAGGTACTGCGCGTGGGGGGCGAGCGACATCGATTCCTGGCCGCCCGCCACGATCACCTTGGCGTCGCCGTTGGCGATCTGCTGCATGCCGACCGCGACGGTGCGGAGCCCCGAGCCGCAGACCTGGTTGAGGCCCCAGGCGGTCGCCTTCTCGGGGATGCCCGCGGCGATGGCGGCCTGGCGGGCCGGGTTCTGCCCGGCGGCGGCGGTGAGCACCTGGCCGAAGATCACCTCGTCCACCTCGTCCGGCGAGACGCCCGCGCGCTCCAGGGCGGCCTTGATCGCCACGG
>NZ_BPRD01000570.1 GCF_022179745.1 Methylorubrum podarium | reverse complement strand
CCTCCCCGCAAGGGGGAGAGGAGAGGGGGCGATGCTCGCGCTGATCAGCCGGAAACCGATGAGACGCTGTTCCGGGTGGGGACCGGCCTCGCGGATTCCGTCGATCCGAACGGCCGATGAGGGACTTGAGCGCGAAATCCTACGATGTCGGCGCATCCGGGACGTAGGAGGCGAGGCCGTTTCCGAACGACCATTCGTCGCGCTCGTTCGACGAGAGGATGATCTGCACGTCCTCTCGCCTCAGGCCGGGCGCCTCGACGAGCCGATCGGCGATCGCTTCGTAGAGCCGCTTCTTGGTCGCCGTATCGCGCCAGTTCCCGGCGACGATGTGGATCAGAACGATGTCCTCGGTTCGATGGATTCCGAGGTAATCGGCGTCGAAGATCAGATCGTCGGGGTCGTGCTGCGTGATGATTTGAAAACGATCCCCCGGCGGCACGCCGTAGGCTTCCATCAGCCCTTGATGAATTCCGTCCGCGATGGCTCGCACGTAGGACTTGGACTTGCCTGCGAGCAGCGAAATGCGAACGAGCGGCATTGCACGACGGTCCTTGTCATTCGATGCGAGAGGGAGCGCGCGTCACCGCTGGCAGGGTAGGCTGAACCGGGTCGTCGTCGCTACAGGGATTGTCCGCCTTTGGGGTCGGAAGCGGCCCGTCGCATCACCGAGCGCACGGGGTATTGATCGGCGAATGCGCGGGCCCGTGAGGCCGCCGGCAGCGATCGTGTTCTGCCCGTGCGGCGAATCGCGGGCCGGCGCGTTGTCGTCGTCGATCGACCGTGACCGGAGCGCCTTGATGTCCGTTCGTGCCGCCGTCCTGCTCGTCCCCGGCCTCCTGGCCCTCACCGTCGGCGCCGGGGCCGCGCCCTTCGACAATCTGAAGGAGGATCTTTCGTCCTGCCTCCGGTTCGAGCTGGACGGGACGCGGTCGCAGCGGCACGTGCCGATGACCGCCAAGGCGGGGCTCGCGCTCCAGAAATGCGCCGGTGAAATGGATCGGCTCGAACGGGCGGACCCGCGCCGGCTGCGGAGCGACCACGGTCTCAGCCCTTCGACCTGGGCCGTCATCGACAGCGTCTTCGGCCCCGGCAGCCGCGGGCGCTTGGCCGACATCCTCTATCGCGCGGGCGACTGAACCGTCCGCCCTTCCCGGAACGTCGGCGGGAGCGGGCGAGACCGTCACCGAGTCAGGATCCCCGCCGATTGCGATTATAACCGCGGCGGGGCGGCCGTCGGCGGGCCGGCGCCGCCCGAACCGAAGGGGGCTTCATGGCGATCGTCGGCATCGATCTCGGCACCACGAACTCGGCGGTCGCCGTCTGGACGCCGGAGGGACCGCGGCTCATCCCCAACGCGCTCGGCGAGCCGCTGACGCCCTCCGTTGTCGGCCTCGACGCGGACGGGACGGTGCTGGTCGGGCGCGCCGCGCGGGAGCGGCTCGCCACCGAGCCCGAGCGCACGGTCGCCTCCTTCAAGCGCTGGATGGGGTCGGGCCACGTCACCCGGCTCGGCCGCGGCCAGAGCTTCCGCCCGGAGGAGCTGTCGGCGCTGGTGCTGAAGAGCCTCAAGGCCGACGCGCAGGCGCATCTCGGGACGGAAGTGACCGAGGCGGTGATCTCGGTGCCGGCCTATTTCAACGACATCCAGCGCAAGGCCACCCTCGACGCCGCCCGCCTCGCCGGCCTGCCGGTGGAGCGCCTCGTCAACGAGCCGACCGCGGCGGCGCTCGCCTACGGGGTCGCGTCGAAGCAGGAGGGCACCGTCCTCGTGTTCGATCTCGGCGGCGGCACCTTCGACGTCTCGCTGCTCGAACTCTACGAGGGCGTGATGGAGGTGCGCGCCACCGCCGGCGACGTGGCGCTCGGAGGCGACGACTTCTCCGAGGTGCTGGCGGCGGCGATCGCCGAGGATCAGCGGGTCGCCCACGACGGCCTGTCGCCGGGGGACCGCGCCCGCCTGCTGCGGGTCGCCGAGGCGGTCAAGCGCGGGCTCACCGCCGCGCCGGAGGCG
>NZ_BPRD01000569.1 GCF_022179745.1 Methylorubrum podarium | reverse complement strand
TGAAAATCTTTCATTTCAAGCTCGGTTCGGCGATCGCGCTTGCCTTCAGCCAGCTGATGGTGTGTTCCGCGCAGCCGAGCCCAGTCCAAGCGCAGTCGATGCCATCCTCGCCCGGTGCCGCCTGGCGCCCCTACGGTCAACTCAACGTTCTCAGCTACAACGTCGCGGGCCTGCCCGCGGGTTTCAACGCCGACCAGTCACCAGACAAGAACACGAAGCTGATATCGCCGCTTCTCAACAATTACGATATCGTGAACGTGCAGGAGAATTGGGGTCCATACCAGGAAGATCTCAAGTCGGCTCTCAAGTTTCCATATGTCAGCACACCCGCCGGATCGGGATTTTTCGAGTCCGATGGGCTGAACACGCTGAGCAAGTATCCCTGGATCGCGCCGAATCCCGCCGCACCGAACCAGATCCTGCACGTTCCGTATCGGGATTGCAGCAACATCATCGAGTGTCTGGCCGGCAAGGGCTTCACCGTCGCCAGGACGGTCCTTCCCGACGGATCGGCGCTCGACGTCTACAACACGCATACGACCGCCGGCGATAAGTCGGCCGACATGCGGGCGCGTGCCGCCAATCTCCGTCAGATGTCCGATTTCATGAAGACGTATTCCGCCGGGCGGGCCGTCTTGCTGATGATGGATTCGAACTCCCGCTACACGCGCGGTCCGGACAACCTGCGCTACATCCTCGACCAAAACGGTTTGAGCGATCCGTGGGTCGACCTGATCCTGGGCGGCAACGCGCCCGCGGTCGGCGCCCCCGCCCTCGTCTGCTCCAAAATCCTGCCTGATCCGAGCAAGTGCGAAGTCGTCGACAAGATTTTCTATCGCGGATCCGACGATCTCAAGCTTCAGGCTCTGAAGTACGTTCTCGACAACCCTCTGTTCTACGATTCCGCAGGGCAGCCGCTGTCCGACCATTCTCCGCTCGCCACCTTGTTCGGATACAGGACGGGCAGCGCGGACGTGCTGTCCGAGATGGACAAGTACTGGACCGCCTCGGGCGGCAGCGGCAAGCCGACCGCCGCGGGCGCCGCGCTGCTGCAGCGCAACCTGGAGATCGGCGCGCAGATCGCGGGCTCCCGGACCCCGGTTCAGGAGGCGGCCGCCTATTACGACAATCGCCGCAACCAGAGCTACGGTGTCATCAGCGGCCTGGGTCCGCTCGCCGACCTGTACCGGCAGGGCGCGGGCGCGACGACCTCGATCACGCGCATCGACGGCGCGGCGTCCTCGACGGTGGTGACGGATACCGGCACCGGAGCGGGAACCTCGGCCTCCGCCCTCGGCAAGGTCGTCGATCTGGTGGATGCGGCCCAGGCGTCGACCTCCACCGCGACGGCCAACGCCGCCTTCACGTTCCCGGGCGCGGCCGGTTCGGCTCTCAACGGAAAGCCGCTCGGCGACCTCGTGCAAGCCTCGCTGAAGCCGGTGGCGCAGGCCGCCGACGACGGGTTTCCGAGCGCCGTCACCACCAAGGCGTACGTCTCTGCGCTGGCGCTCGGCTACGCCGTGCCCTGGAAGCTGAGCGATCTCGTCTTCCGGGCCTCGGAGATCGGCAACAGCCAGATCGTCTCCGGCCTGAACGGACCGCTCGGCGTGATCGGCGGCCGAATCGAGGGAACCTATTTCGCCACCCGCAATCTGAGCGATCCGGCCAATGCGGATCTGCGGGCCGGCGCCGTCCAGCAGGCGGCTGCCTACTTCGCGCAAGCCTGCGGCGGCAGCGTCGCCACCTGTCTTGGGTCGATTGATCCCGCGGCCGACCACACGTCCCAGCACGCGATCGACAAGCAGGTCTATCGCGCGCGGCTGAGCTACGGCCTCCCGACGGTCGGCGACACGACCCTTCCGGCCGACGTCCCGAACCGGGCGGAGATCCTGCTCGAGAGCCGCTTCCCCTATCTGAGCGACCAGCAGCGCCGCGACGTGCTGGCCTCGACGCAGATCGCGTCCGGCCAGGCCTTCTCGAACGGCTATGCCCGGCTGAACCTTATGGATGCCGCGGACGGCTACGGATCCTTCACCGGCACCGTGACCGTCACCATGGACGCCGCGCGCGGCGGGCTGAACGCGTTCGATGTGTGGCGCAACGACATCTCCGGTCCGGGTGGGCTCACCAAGGCGGGGACCGGCCAACTGGTCCTGACCGGCCAGAACAGCTACGCCGGGGGCACGAACGTGCGGGAGGGCGTGCTGACGACCTGGGCCGGCGGCCTGGGAACCGGCGTGGTCACGAACGACGCCGTGCTCGAACTGGCGCAGTCGGTCGACGGCACGCTCACCAACCGTCTGGAGGGCGGCGGCCTGCTGCGCAAGACCGGCGCGGGCCTTCTCGATCTGGCCGGAACAGGCGGCTTCTCGGGACGTGCGGCGATCGAGGGCGGCGGGTTGCAGCTCGACGGCAACCTGCCGGCGATGCGGATCGAAGCCGCGACCGGGACGACGATCAGCGGCGACGGCTCCGCCCGGTCGCTGCGCCTCGCCGGCGGGGCCACCCTGAGCCAGGGCGGCGCGAGCGGGACGCTCACGCTCCTCGGCGACCTCGTCCTCGCCCCCGGTTCCTCCTACGTGGCGACGCTCGCGGCTGATGCGGCCGCGCCGCTGACCCAGGTGGGCGGCACCGCCACCATCGACGGCGCAGCCCTGCGGGTCGTCCAGGGTGACCGGCTCGCCTCGCTCACGGGCATTCCCCTGATCGGAGGGGCGGTGGCCGGGCGCTTCGCCTCCGTCGCCGGGAACTGGACCTTCCTGACGCCGCAGGTCTCCTATGGCGGGGTCGGCGCGACGGTCTCGCTCGTCCGCAACGACCTGCCCTTCGCCCGCTTCGCGGCGACGCCGAACCAGAGCGCCGTCGCGGGCGGGATCGATGGCCTCGACGGCCGCAGCCGCCTGTGGACTTGGCTCGCCCAGGGCAACGGCGGCGACGTGTCCCCGGTCCTCGCGATCCTCGGGAACGAACTCCAGGCCACCGGACGGGGGATCGCGCTGATCGAGGGCGATCTCCTTCGCCAGAGCCTGCAGCGCCGCCTGACCGGTCCCGCCGCGGCCGGCGAGGGCGTGTGGGGACAATGGATCGACGACAGCGGGTCGAGCACCGCGCCCGCCGGCCTCGCGCGGGCCTCGCACGCGACCAGTGGCGCCCTGTTCGGCGTCGACGGTATCCCGTCCGCGGATCTGCCGCTCCGGGTCGGCGCGGTCGCCGGCGTGACCTCCAGCAGCCTCAGTGCGGCGGGCCGAGGCCAAGTCAGAAGCGACAACTACCACGCGGGCCTCTACGCCAACGCGTGGTCCGGGCCGGCCAGCGTCAGCCTCGGGGCCGTCTACTCCCGGCTCGACACCAAGATGCACCGGAGCCTGAACCTGCCCTGGGGCAGTTCGGACAGCGTCGTGCGTCCCGGAGCGGACCGCTCCATGGTGTTCGGCGAGGTCGCCTACGCCATCCAGGCGGCGCCGTTCTCGCTGCAGCCCTATGCGGGCCTGAACTGGGTGAGGCTCTCGAGCGAGGCCTTCACCGAGACGGCACCCCTGCTGCGGCTCTCCAGCGCCGCCGCGGCGCAGGATCGTCTGTTCGGAGCGCTCGGTCTGCGCATCGCCGCCGATCCGATCCCGGTCGCAGGGCTCGCCCTGCGCCCCTGGATCGATGCCGGCTGGGAGCACGGCATCGGCCGGACGGCGCTGATCCAGTCGATCAGCATCGACGACGGTCCCTCGGTGTCGATCAGCGGCCTGCCGCTGGATCGCAACACCGCCGTCTTCCAGGGCGGCCTCGCCATCGATCTGGCAACCAACGTGGAAGCCGGGTTCCGCTACGCTGCCCGGTGGGGGACTCGCCAGGACAGCCGGACGCTCAGCGGGAACCTGGCCATCCGCTTCTGATGTCCGTGCAGGATCGCCGCGGC
>NZ_BPRD01000568.1 GCF_022179745.1 Methylorubrum podarium | reverse complement strand
CAAGATCATCTCCCTGCGCAAGCGCGACCACGACGAGCGCCAGGAAGAGGAGGCGATCCTCGAACTGTACCTCCAGGCGCTCGGCATGGCGTAGGACCGCGCGTCGTCGCGAGGTTCTTTACGACGTCCGGCCGGGGCCGGTTAGTTCGGGCTGTGCCCCTCTCCAGTCATCGCGAGGCGGAGCCGAAGCGATCCAGCGCGCGACCTCTCCGGAAATATCGCGCCCTGGATTGCCACGGCTTCGCCTCGCAATGACGGAGGAGAAACCGAAGCAATCGAACGGATGACCTATAATCCGAAAGGAGGGTGTCGGCCGCTGCGCGCAGGATCAGTTCGCCGCCGCGCGGAGCCGGCGCGTGAAACCGTTCGGGCCCAGTCGGACGAGGATGATTCGGCCCGCGGGCAACGCGGCGGTCATCGTTGCGATCACGCAGCCGCGGGCGAGGCGGGGCCGGCCGCCTCGGAGCCTCAGAGCGTGATGCCCTCGTGGAAGCGGTCCGGCGAGATCGGCAGCATGAACTGGGCGCCGATGCCGCCCTCGAAGTAGCGCACCACCCGGCCCGGCGTGGAGCCGACCAGGATGTGCGTGCCGATCGGCGGAGACGAGGAGGTCGCGAGCGCCACGCCGGACATCGAGATGTCGATGATTCGGGCGGCGATGAAGCGGCCGCTCTCCAGGCGCAGGGTCACGCCGGGCTGGTTCGGAACGAGGCGCTCGTTGGTCCGGCCCTCCGGCAGGCCGAGGCTCTCCCGGTTGGCGAGCCACATGAGCTGGGACGCGATCTTCTCCCGCTTGCGCGGCGTCGCGTTGATTCGCATCGCGAAGCCCCGCGGCGGATGGCGCACGATCACCCCTTCCAACCGGCCGATCTGCTCGAGATACAGCACCACGCGCTCGCCCAGCGCACCGATCACGGCGCAGGTCAGGCGCACGCCGCCCGGCGACATGTCCACGGTCTGGCAGGGATATTCCCGCCGGTCGGCCAGCATGTAGCGGCCGAGCAGCGTCGCGCGCACCCGCTGGTGCCGCCGCTGTTCGGCAGCGTAGTCCGGCAGAGAGGTGGCCGTCCCGGATCGGGAGAGCTCGGTCATGACAGCTCGGCGGTCTCGATGTCCCAACCGAATCACTAACCGCACCACGGTTACAAAAGGCTTGCATGCCCGCCGAGGCTGCGCTGCCGTCGGCCACGCGAGCGGCGCGGGAGGCCCCGTGCCGGGCGCGGACGCTCAGGCGTTGCCGCGCCCGCCCTCATGGACCAGCAGATGACCGAACCGGACCGGACGGGCATCGTTGGCGGGCTCGGGCAGGCCCTCGGCGAAGGTCCGCATCGCCGCCGGCTCCGGCGCGGCCGTCTCGAGCACCCTCAGGGACACGGTCTCGAGTCGCAGGATCGGCCGGCTGCCGAGCCATGACGGGATGCAGTGCGGGCTCAGGGCGCCGAGGATGCGCGCCTGGGTCTTGCCGCGGTGGCGCAGCGGCAGGAGCAGCAATTCGAGGTCGAGGGTCTCGTCCCGGACCGTGACCCCGGTCAGGCCCGCCACCACGCCCACGGTATCGCCGGCGACGGTCTCGATGAGCTGCCGGGGATCGGTGAAGGACTGGGGCCGCTCGGCCCAGAGGTCGACGAAGGAGGTGCCCCGCAATTCGCGTCCGAACAGGGCGCACAGGCGGGTGCCGGCCAAGCGCACCGTGCTCGCGCGCCGCACCGGATCGGTCTCCAGGATGAAGCTGTCGGCGAGCAGGTTGCGGATCTCGCCGGGCTCGATCTCGCCCCGCTCCGGCGCGGCCCTCTCTCCGCGCAGCCGGTCCCAGTAGGCGTGAAGCTGACGGCTGGTCGGATGCTTCATGATGTTCCGCATCGGTACGGCCCGGGTCTGAATGGGCACGGCTCTTGGTCGGTACGGCACGAAAAGCGTCCTCGTGCGCCGTTCGTGGTTATCGTCCGCACACCCTATGCCGTCCCGTTCGGCCACGCTCGTGCAACCCATCCTTAACCTTAACGGCCGGTCGGGAGATTCGCTTGCATTTGAGCGACCTCGTGCCGCCCCGTGCCGATTGGATCTTGCGGCGCCGCGCTTCCCCCCGACATGGTGCGGCATGGATGCCTCCCCCGACCTGCCCCGCCAGGGCCGCGTGCCCGTCTTCAACCTGCCGGGAATCGTCACCGTCTCGATTGCGGTGCTGGCCGGGATCCACCTCGTCCGCACCGTCCTGCCGGACGATCTCGACCTGTCGCTGCTCCTCAACCTTGCCTTCATCCCGGCCCGCTGGACCGCCGCCTTCGATCCGTCGTCGGCGGCCGAGATCATCCGGGCGGCGGGGGAGGGGGCCGGCGGACCCGAGATGGCCTCGGCACGGCAGGCCTTCGCCCGTTATCTCGTCGCCGACCCGTCGGCGAGTCCTTGGACCGGGGCGACCTACGCCCTGCTGCACGGCTCCTGGGTGCACCTGATCTTCAACGCGGTGTGGCTCGCCGTCTTCGGCACCCCGGTCGCCCGCCGATACGGCGTCCTGCGCTACGGCCTGCTGGCGCTCGCGGGGATCGTCGCGGGCGCCGTCGTCCATCTCCTCGTCGATCCCTACAGCCTGATGCCGCTGGTCGGCGCCTCCGCCGGCATCTCGGCCCTCATGGCGGCGGCGGCCCGCTTCGTGTTCCAACCACCGCCGCCCTTCATGGCCGGGGCGCCGTGGCAATTGCCGCCGCGGCCGAGGCTCCAGACCATCCCGGAGCTGATGCGCAACCGCCCGGCGGTGCTGTTCCTCGGGGTCTGGTTCGTCACCAACCTGCTGTTCGGCGTCCTGGCCCTGCCGCTCGGGGGCAGCGAGGGGCCGATCGCCTGGGACGCCCATCTCGGCGGCTTCGCCGCCGGCTTCTTCCTCCTGCCGCTGATGGAGCGCGGCAGCGCCGGAGGCCGGGGTTAGGCATCCGGCACGGAAGGCCGGCCGCGCCTGCCCGGCGGCATGACGATCGATCAGCGAACACGGTTTTCTTCGGGCGCACCCAACTGTGCCCGGGAAGATCCGTGTCGTACGCGCCACGCGAGGAGTTTCTGAAAGTGAGACGGCAATAAAAGCAGCCGCTCGACCGTCGGTAAGCTGAACGAGAGCGGGTAAGAACCAAAGCAACCCATGGCCGCTCCGTTCCTGATGGAGAGTGGACCCTGGTGAAACATCGCGCAGCCGTCATCGCCCGTCTCGGAACTCGTCTCGGACTCGCCTTCGCCGGCATGTGGGGGCTCGGGGGCACCGCCGCCCACGCCGCCTCCGCCGCCCAGCCCGGCCAGACGGTGGGTGTGCCGTTCGGTGCGCCGTTCCCCAAAGGCTTCTACGCCGTGAACCTGTCGAGCTTCGGCGTGCGCGAGACCGCGCCGCTCGACTCCGAGAGCAACGTCAACCTGCCAACCCTGCTCTGGGCGACCCCCTTCTCCGTCCTCGGCGGGCAGGTGCAGTTCGTCTTCGTGGCGCCGATCGCCGCCTCCAGCGTGCGCGGCGCGCCCTACAACAGCGGCTGGGGCCAACCCCTGCTCGCCGGCCAGCTTGCCTGGGATCTCGGCGACGGGGTCGGCGTCAGCTACCTCCTCGGCGGCTACCTGCCCTGGGAGACCCGCTTCCTCACCCAGTCGGCCTCGCTGAGCCACCGCTTCGCGATCACCTACGCCGCCGACGACTGGGCGATCACCGCCAACCTGCTCTACGGCCACATGCTCGAGACGCGCGCGCCCAACGGCGCGCTCTATCCCGACTACCTCAATCTCGACGTCACCCTGACGAAGAAGTTCGGCAAGTGGCAGGTCGGCCCGGTCGCCTTCGCCTCGACCGATCTCAAGACCGACGTCGTCGGCTACCGACAGCAGGGCCAGATCGCGGTGGGCGGTCTCGTCGGCTACAATTTCGGCTTCATGAACGTCCAGGGCTACGTCACCCGCGACGTGGCGGAGCGCAACTACGGCGGCAAGGAAACCCGCGGCTGGCTCCGCATTGTCGTCCCGTTCCTGCAGGACAAGGGCGAGGCCCAGCCGAATCGCACGCTGATCACCCGCCGCCAGGCCGAAGGCCGCTGAGCGGGACCGGTCGGTTCGGCCGGTCCGAAGCGCACTGCGCGCCGTCCCGGATCCGGGGCGGCGGCGCCTTCGCGACGCGGCGCCGTCATGGCCGAGCCGGTTCCCTAAACCGCGCAGCGATCGGACGCGCTCTCGCAGACCGCGGCGGCGAGATCGTCGTAGAAGATCATCTGACCGGCGGCCCAGCGTTCGAACTCCTCCTGGAGCGAGGGGTCGAACCTCGTCACGCGACGATCCTCGATCCGAAACCATCCGGCCTCGTCGGCCTCCCTGACGAGATTGCCGATATGGGCGCGCGAGACCCGCAACCGCTCCGCCAACGTGCGAAGGCTGAGCGGCGGCGCGGCGGGAGCGCCGGGGATCGTGGCGGCGTAATGGGCGCCGATCACGGCGGTCAGCAAGGGATAGCCGCAATCGCGCATGGCGAAGCGCAGCACGCGCGGGAATGGCGCGATGAGCATGCCGTGGTGCAGGACATGCGCGGCCGAGCGGCGGATGAGTTCTCCCAGATGGTCCGTGTCGTCCAGCCGCCCGGCCAGACCCGGCCGCCTGTGCTCGATCGTATCCATGGCCGCCACGAACAGGCGCCCGGATCGGCCGATCTCGGCGACCAGGGCGGGGGCCGCCCTCAGCCACTTGATGCGGGCGTCCTCCCGATCCGCTTCGACGGTGACGAAGCGGGCGGCCTTCAGGGCCGACACGAAGGCGGCCGTCTGCCGGCTGCTGGATCCGACCATGGCCTGCAGGGCGGTCAGCGTCGGGCGCGGTCCCTGGCGGCGACGCCAGGCATAGTCGTTGTGGATCAGCATGAACGAGACGAGATAGCGGCCGAACTGATTGAGCATCTTGTGGGTCGGCCACAGGATCCGCTCCGGTTCCGTCATGTCGCGGCAATACAGGGCGAGCGCCGGACGAAAGCCGGATCTCCGCCGCAGATCGTCGATCCGCGCGATGAAATCGTCGTCCAGCATCCGCGCGCCCATCGTGACTCGGATCGGATGACGGGGAAGGCCCGCCCCGCGCGGGGGCCCGCGTCCCGAACTTCCTGCAAAGTTTGGACTCTGCGGTTGCAACCTAGGAGGGTACGAGTCAAGCGGCTCGGATCGGTGCCGACCCCTGCGAGACGGCCGGAGCGTGACGACGGCCGCGCACGGACACCGAGCCCGAGATGGACGAGACTTTTCGGGAGCCGCAGCCGTGTGCGATCAGCATGCCCCTACCTTCTCGCGCCGCAGCCTGCTGGCCGCCGCGGCGGT
>NZ_BPRD01000567.1 GCF_022179745.1 Methylorubrum podarium | reverse complement strand
TCCCTCACTGCCAATCTAGAATTTTTCTTCCGAAGAACGATTGCCGAGGTGGCACAGGAGTGCAATGGTGCAATTTGGTACCATTATCTCGTATAGATCACCCTGACCGAGGCGGGCCGGTACGGCCGCGACCGCTTCTCGGCGACATCGGGAGCTAGGATCGATGGGGCGATCCCGATCTTCACAAAGTCTGCCGCTTTTCCAATCGCTGCCGTGGAATGCGCAAATCGGAAGGGTCTTTCAGTCGATCGGCACACCGTTCTTCCACGAGGAATTGATCGATCTTATGAAGATCACGGTGGAGACGGACGCATTCTGGATTATCCGGTATTCTGGTGAAGCGGCTCCCGATGTGGTGTTCACACGCGGCGTCTCGCCTCATACCGAACGCGTCTATTCCAGACAATGCGCGCCGATTGATCCATTCTCTGCGCGCTGGCGGAACCTAAGAGAAGCCGGGATCTTCACACTCGGCAGGTTACGAGCGAATGATCCGACCTGCACATCATACAGCGAAATATTCCTTCGTGCGGCTGGGATGGATGACGAATTAGGGATCATTCTGCCGATCAATGCCGATAATTGTTTCGCAATCTTTCTCGAGCGGAAGCACGGACTCTTCAGCGATAACGACGTGCGTATCCTTGAAACGCTCTATCCCGCGATCGACGGATGCTGTCGCTCACATCTCCGGTGGTTGTTCGATGATGTGAAATCTACGGAAAACTCTCCGACTGCGCCAGCTCTTCCGCGTCCCACGGCGATCTTCGATCATGCCGGACATCATGTCTACTCTGATGCCTCTTGGATCAAAGCGGCTCACCGCTTCCCAGCGCTGAAACAGCAGGCAGCCAAGCTGGCGGTCGGCGGCGGTGCCGAATCTCGACTGGACGATTGGGTTCTGCGGGCCGAACGCCTGACTCCGGATTTCCCGCTTGCCCCGAACGGCACCATTCTCATCCTCGAGAGGGTAACTATTGCATTACCCAACAAGGCGAACAACACTTTCGATGCCTTCTCTAAATTCACGCGACGCGAGCGAGACGTCCTCCGTCTCGTGCTGAGAGGCAAAATCAATGCCGACATCTCGGCAGAACTGGGAATTGGGCTGGGCTCGATCCGAAATATTAAGCTGCGCCTTTATCGTAAATCGGGAGTTTCTTCAGAAAGCGAACTCGTGGCGAAGCTCATCACTTTCGAAAGCTCGTTATGAAAGTTAAGCTGAAATCCAGGTCCGTCGCATTCGGAAGTCGGGAATGGTTTCGACGTGTCGGTGAGGCGTCGTTAGCTCTCGGAAGAACACATTTTCACGAGGAACTGATCCGCCTGTTCGGATGCTTGATCGACCACGATGCCTGCTGGATTATTCGCTTCTCAGATTCGGCGCCACCCGAAATCATGTATACGCACAATGTTCCGCAACCCCTGCGCGATCATTACAACAGCGCCTGCTCTGCTGTCGATCCTTTCGCAGCGCATTGGCGGCTGCACAAGGAAGTCGGAGTACGAGCCCTATCGAAGTTTAAAGGCTCGCTCGGGTCGATCGACGCTGGAACGTACAGTTCCATTTTCAAACCGATTGCCAACGTGAGCGATGAGCTTGGACTATTTCTGCCAACCGTCGGCAACGCGTCGATCGGGCTGTTTTTGGAACGCGAGCGAGGGGATTTTACCAACGGCGAAATCGCACGTGCCGAATCAGCCTTCCCGATCCTGAATAGTTTCGAGAAGGCACATATCGGTCAGGTTTTTAATAGCTTGCGTCATGGTGACCTGCTTCTCCGGGCCGCGCATTTCAGTTCCCAACCTATTGTCGTTCAGGATCGCTACGGCGTCGAGATTTATTCATCTCCGTCGTGGAAGACCGCCATTGAACATGAGCCACAACTTCGCACTGCGATGCAGTCTAGCGGCAGGGATGCCCCTATTGCGCTAGGCAAATTCATCTTGAATATATCGCATGTCGACAAGTATTTTCCATTGGCTCCGCAGGGTCGGATAATCACCCTTGAACCATGCCCCTCTTCCGCAGCGACCAAAACCACTGTCCTCAAGCGCACGGACTTGATGCGACGCCTCACTCCCCGAGAACGTGAAATATTTGAGTTGATTATCAATGGGCGCTCGACATCCGATGTATCAAGGATTCTGGCAATATCAAAGGGTACAGTCAAAAATTTCGTTCTTCGCATATACAAAAAATCAAACATACACTCGAGGCGAGATTTGATTCAATATTTTGCAGTTCGATCCTGAGAGCTATCGAGGGCGCTCTTCCTGTTCAAGTGGGATCGGATCATTTATCCAAGCCAAGCCTTCTGCCATCCGCCTGTGCATGATTGTCGATTTGCAACTGGGACCGGCAAGCTTAGATACTAAGGTCAAGACCGTGTGGACTATTGATCAGCGGGCATAATACGATTCCAATTGCGCGCTCTGAGACGGCAAGACGCGTCATGGCGGACTTATCTTGGCTGTCGGACAATCAGTGGGCGGCAATGGACACGGTCATGCCGGTCAACCAGCCCGGCCCCGGACGCAATGATGACCGGCAAGTGATCTCCGGGATCACCCACGTCGTGACGATGGGCTGCCGCTGATGCGTCTGCCCGCCCGACTATGGCCCGTCCACCACGGTCTACAACCGCGTCAACCGTTGGTCCCGACGCGGCTTCCGGAAGGCGGTGCTGGCGGCGTTGGCCGAGGCAGGCTGGAGCGGTAAGGCCAGCGCCATCGACGCCACCGACGTCAAAGAGCATGGCACTAGCCAGGGCGGAAGGAGGGGCCGCGGCGCAGGCGATTGGTCACTCACGCGGCGGCCAGACCACTAAGAATCAGGGACAAAACCGCTTTGCCTGAGCTTGGCAGATGAGCGCGCATGCGAGGGTGGTGAGGGCGAGGTGCAGGTCGGCGCGACGCTCGTAGCGGATGGTGAGACGGTGGAAGCGGGCGAGCCAAGCCAGGGTGCGCTCCACGATCCAGCGATAGCGACCCAGCCGTTCGCTGCTCTCGATGCCACGCCGGGCAATCCGGGGCGTGATGCTGCGAGCTCGGCACTCGCACCGACAACGACGATGGTCGTATCCCTTGTCGGCGTGCACCTTGTCGGGTCTGCGCCGCGGGCGGCCGCGCCGACCCGTGCGCACGCCCGGTATCGCATCGAGCGTGGCGGCCAGCATACGGCTGTCGTTGCAGTTGGCCCCGCTCAGCGTCAGGCCGAGCGGCATGCCCCTAGCGTCCACGACGAGGTGGCGCTTCGTGCCCGGCTTACCCCGATCCGTCGGGTTCGGGCCCGTTGCACAGCCCTTTTTTGGCCGGCAGACTGGCGCTGTCGCGAGCCGCCCGCGACCAGTCGAGCGCGCGGGCGTCCTGAAGTTGCTCCAGCATCACCCGGTGCAACGCGGCCCAGACGCCGGCCGCCTGCCATGTGCCCAGCCGCCGCCAACTCGTCTTGCCGCTGCAGCCTACCTCTGAACGCGGCAGGTGCTTCCACTGCATGCCGGACCGCAGCACCAAGATGATGCCGGCCAGCGCCGCCCGGTCAGAGGCACGAGGGCGACCGCCTTTCGGCTTCTCGGGCTCAGGCGGCAGAAGCGGCTCGACCACCGCCCAGAGATCGTTGGGTACGAGAGCGTCCATCCTCTCCCAACCCCCTCAGCCGCGGTTTTGTCCCACGCTCTAAGACCCATGCTTCCCTAATTGGACGTAGGCAGCGAGATGCGCGTGCGTGATCCGCCGCAGGTCGTCGGTGCCGGCGATGTCGCCCAGCATCCTGCCGACGGCCCGATGCTGCCGCTGGGTCTTCTCGTCCCAGGTGACGCCTTTGTGGATGATGAGCTCTTCGACCATCTTCGTCAGGGAGTTCGTGATGGGCTCGGAGACGGCTTCCACGCCCGTGCTCGCATCGTTCTGAGCTCGCTCTTCGCAGTCAGTAGCGCAGTCGACGGTGTCTTGAATGGCATTCTCCCCATCCAGTTCGGACCGCACATGCGATGGTTCTGGAACCCCTTCTGGATCGGCGGCCTCCGCTTCCGAAGGGTACGACGCAGGTGCTGGCGGGGCCGGTGGGTGTTTCCTGGCCGGTGCAGGACCCTGCTTGGGGGCGGGATGGTGGGCAGATTCGGATAGGGGAGGGGGAGGACCATCATCGTCACTCGCGGTCTGCAGCGAACTCGCGCGAGACATGGCCGGAGGAAGCGGCGAGGCCGCGCAGGCATCGGATCAGGCCCGCTTCGGTCACGGGCTCGTCCATGCTCATCAGCATCGCCTCGAGGTAGGCGCGGGGCGGCGTGAGCCGCCCGGTCTCATCCGGGCGTCAGAGATCGCGCAGGTAGCCGTTCGTGATGCGTCGCCTGATCGCCCCGCGTTCCATCAGGCTGAAGCCTTCCTGCTTCAGTCGAGCATCGAGTTCGCTGTCGTACCGGCTTCGAAGCCCTCCTTGGCGGTCAGGGCCTGCAGCCGCCCGAAGATGCGGTACTCCCTCGCGCGCCTCTCCATCAGCGCGGGCCAGTCGCCGACGAGCGGATCACGCGGCGGATCGAGGTCGCGCTGCAGACGCGTCAACCGCGCGCCTCGCTCCCGGTCGACATAGGCGCGGAGATGGTCGCGGATCTGCCTTGTGGTGCGCATGGCGGGATCGTCCCGGACGCGGAGGCTTTCTGCGTTGAGCGCCCAGCCGAGTGTGCGCGCACTGGATGGGTCGGTCGTGCCCAGGCTCAGAGCGACCGTGGCGGAATTCCCCTCAACAGAGGCACCAAGCGGTCGCGTCCGCTCATCGCCACGGGATCGCCTACGCCACCAGTATACCGCACCGCGTCGGTACACGTTAGAACAAATCGTCAACGGCCTGCCCCTGTGGACAAGCGCGTGCAACAGCTCTGCGTACAATCTGCGCAGCCGCGGGAGCGGCCGAGCACGGATCGAAATCAGATCAACGACTTAGCTGAGGCTTGGCTGGGGCGCCAGGATTCGAACCTGGGAATGGCGGTACCAAAAACCGCTGCCTTACCACTTGGCGACGCCCCATCGGCTTCAAGCCGCCGGTTGTCTAGACGGGCCGGGCAGGGCTGGCAACCGGCTTGAGCGGATCCGCCGTGAGCCGGCGGCGCTTTCGACCGGCGTGGCGGGCTCCGGGCCGACATCACGTGCCGATCGGGCGCCCCTGCACCGGATCGGCGTGAGGTCCTATGCTCCGGTCGAACGGGAGAAGCGCGATGGCGATGGATGAGCGGGTGGCGGTCGTGACAGGGGCCGGGTCCGGCATCGGGCGGGCGGTCGCGCTCGGGCTGGCGCGGGCGGGGTGGCGGCTGGTGCTGGCCGGACGGCGGGGGGACGCGCTGGAGCGGGTCGCCGCCGAGCTGCCGGGCGAGTCCCTGTGCGTGCCGACCGACGTGTCCGATCCGCACGCCGTCGAGGCCCTGTTCGCCGCAACCGGCGCGCGCTTCGGGCGGCTCGACCTGCTGTTCAACAATGCCGGGATCTTCACGCCCGCCGCGACGGTGGACGAGATCTCGGTCGAGGATTGGCTCGCCAGCGTCAACGTCAACCTCACCGGTGCCTTCCTCTGCACCCGCGCCGCCTTCGGGATGATGCGCCGGCAGGCGCCGCGGGGCGGGCGCATCATCAACAACGGCTCGATCGCGGCCTACGCGCCGCGGCCGATGTCGGCGCCCTACAGCGCCACCAAGCACGCCATCACCGGCCTCACCCGCGCCACGGCGTTGGACGGGCGCCCCTTCGACATCGCCTGCGGCCAGATCGATGTCGGCAATGCCGAGACCGAGATGACGCAGAGCTTCGGGCAGGGCGCGCGGCAGGCCGACGGCTCGATCCGGCCCGAGCCGTACATGGAGGCGGCGCATGTGGCCGAGGCCGTCGTCTACATGGCCGGGCTGCCGCTCTCGGCCAACGTCCTGTTCATGACGGTGATGGCCACGGGCATGCCCTTCGTCGGGCGGGGGTAGGGGAGGCGGCTTTGCGTCAGCCACGCGGAACGCGTAGAGAGCAGGCCACCGCCCGGCCCCCTTGAGAGACGAGCGGCCGCCCGCGCTGCGGCGGCCGGTGCCCGCCATGCTGATGCAGACCGACCCCAAACCCGCCG
>NZ_BPRD01000566.1 GCF_022179745.1 Methylorubrum podarium | reverse complement strand
CGTCGCCTCGTCGAGAAAGTAGCCGCGGGCGAAGTCGCGGCGCGAGGCCGACGCGCCGTGCCCGTCGAGCACCGGGCAGATCAGGAGCTGCGCCCGGATCGTTCCGTCGCGCCGCTCCTGGCAGACCCGCGCCGCGAGCCCCGCGCCGGCGGAATCGCCGCCGATCCCGAGCCGGGCCGGATCGATCCCGAGCTTTTTCGCATGCGCGGCGATCCACGCCGTTGCCGCGAGGGCATCCTCGAGAGCCGCCGGGAACGGGTGCTCGGGGGCGAGCCGGTAATCGACCGCGACGACCCGGAGGCCGCCGGCTTCGGCGAGCACCCGGCAGATCCCGTCATGGGTGTCGAGACCGCCGGTCACCAGCCCGCCGCCGTGCAGGTAGACCAGGCCGGGACCGCCCTCGCTGTCCTCCGGCGCGTAGAGCCGCGCGGGGATCGGCCCGGCCGGACCCGGCAGGACGAGATCGCGGGTCTCGACGCCCTCGGCGCTCAGCCCGGCGAGGCGCGCGAGCCCGCGCAATCCCTCCCGACGGGCGTCGAGGGTGATGCCGTGCGAGCCCCCGAGCGCCATCATGTCGAGGAAGCGGCTGACATGCGGATCGAGGGGCATCGGCGGCTCCCGGCGCGATCGCGTCAGAGCTTCAGCGCCGCGCGGACCGCGTCCGGCCACGCGTCGAT
This sequence comes from Methylorubrum podarium, assembly GCF_022179745.1. GTDB lineage: Bacteria > Pseudomonadota > Alphaproteobacteria > Rhizobiales > Beijerinckiaceae > Methylobacterium > Methylobacterium podarium. Next base: position 1,778 of record NZ_BPRD01000566.1, on the reverse strand, counting down.
GCGCTCGCCGTGGGTGGCGAACAGCGCCACCGCGAGGCGGTCCATGCCGAAGGCGACGCAGCCGGTATGGGCGGGCTCGCCGTCCTCGAGGTTCAGGCCCCAGGTCGTGCCGAAATGCTCGCGATGGTAGTTGAAGCTCATGCAGGCGGTGCCGGCGGCCGCGCCCCGGAGCGGGATCAGCAGCTCGAACTTCAGCGCCTGTTCGAGCTGGCTGAAGGCCATGATCTGGCCGAGCCGGCCGAAGAACGGGTCGCTCGCGGTCTCGACCGTGTAGGGCAGGCCCAGTTCGTCGGCCATGGCGGTGGCGGTCTCGATCCAGCTCTCGCGGAAGGCGACGATCTGCTCCGGCGTGCCGATGCGGACGTACTCGCGCATCCGGAAGGATTGCAGCCGGTCGAGATGGCGCGAGGGCTCGCGGCGGAAGCAGTCGCAGGCGACGTCGAAGCGGTAGCCGGTGGACGGCACCGCGCCGCGGGCGGCGGCGATCGGGTAGACCGGGTAGCAGGCGGCCGGGGTCAGGACGAGGTCGGCGGTCTGCAGGTCCTCGGTCCAGTCGCCGCCCGCGAGGTGCTTGTCGGCCGAGGCGCGGATCTCCGTCTCGTTCCCGTCGAGGCAGGAGACGCAGCCGAGGAGGTTCGGGAAGCTCTTGAGGTAGCCGTGCCGCTCCAGATGCGCCCGGCTCATCACCGGCGGGAAGCGGAACACCTCGGTGCCGGCCTCGCGCCGGGCCGAGATGAAGGCGGCCAGCGCCTCCACCACCGACTCGTAGGCGCCGGTGCGGGCGTAGACGCCCTGCGCGTTCATCGGCTTGAACATCGCGTCGAACAGGGCGTCGAGCGGGTCGGTCGCGGGCGGCGAGGCCGGCGCGTTCATCACGGGCATGTTCATGGCGGGCAGTCCTAAGAGGCGGGAAGAGCAGCGCCCTCAGGCGCCGAGCGAGGCGGCGACCGGCGACATCAGCGTCGCGGTGGCGAGGTTGGCCACGATCCGGTCGTTGTGGATCATGATCGGCGCCGAGAGGATGTCGCGCAGCGCCCGGCCGACGCTGAAGTCGCCGTCCTGGCGGTAGCCGGCGAGCCCGTTGGCCCGCAGCGCGCTCGACACGGTGGCGACGGCGAGTTCCGAGACCTCGACCTTGAGCATGGTGAGCGCCGTCTGCACGTCGAGTCCGGCGAGCGCGGCCGGATCGCCGTCGGCCCCCTCGAAGGTGTCGAGGGCTTGCGTGATGAGGGCGCGGGCCTGCTTCAGGCTGGAGACGGCGCGGGCGTAGTGCAGCGCGCCGGGCGGGGCGACGCCGCCGGCGCCGCGCATCGCCGTGCGGGTGAACGCCTGGGCGCGATCGACGGCGGAGGCCGCGATGCCGGCCCAGGCGCTCGACCAGAGGAGGTGGGAGACCGGCGTCATGGTCTGGTTGTGGATGTCGCCGTAGCGGGCGGCGAGCACCTGCTGGGGAAGCCCGCGGGCCTTGAGCCGGAAGCCGCTGCTGCAGGTGCCGCGCATGCCGAGGGTCTCCCAGCCGCTCAGGCGCTCCAGGCTGTAATCCTCACGCAGGAAGACGCAGAGCACCTGGTCGGAGGCCCCGGCCTCGGCCGAGCGGCGGGCGACGGTGACGACGCCGTCGGCCTGGGCGCCGTAGGAGATCACGGTGGCCGCCCGCTCCAGGGTGATCCCCTCTCCGTCGGACTCGATCGCCGCGGAGGAGGAGCGGACATTGCCGCCGCCCTGGCCCTCCGTGGTGGAGGAGGCCATCAGGAGCTGTTCGTCGGCGATGCGGCGCA
>NZ_BPRD01000565.1 GCF_022179745.1 Methylorubrum podarium | reverse complement strand
GAACCGCGAGGCCCTCGGCCTGAAGCCAGGCCTGAAGCCCGTGCGCCGGATCAAGGCCAAGACCAAGCGGATCAGCCGGCCCGGTCGGTTCGCCACGTGCAAGACCTTCCTGCGCGAGCCGATCCGCACGGAGAGCGTGCTGGAGATGGACGGGCTGGCGCACATCGAGACGAACCCGCGATACGTCCGCGTCGCGCCCCAGCCCCATCGCCTCACCTTCCATGTCGACGGCCCGGACGGCTCAACACGGGTAGAGACGTACGTGCCCGACCTAGCTGTGCTGACCACCGACGGGAGCGTCGTCATCGTGGACTTCAAGTGGTCGTGGCTGCGCGCCCTGCCCGAGTGGAAGGCCGTCGAGCCGATCATCCGGGAGGCCTACAGGGTCGATCACGGGGCTGCCTTCACCGTCCTCACCGAGGAGCACATTCTCGTCGAGCCGCGGCGGACCAACATCGCCATCATGCTGCTGCACCGGCCGCCGGCGGAGGATCCGGCTGCCCTCGCGGCGGTGCGCGGAGCCGTTGGGCGCCTGGGCCTGCCGAGCACCATCGGCGCGATCCGCGACGCATCGGGCCTCGTGACGGACGGCGAGCGCGACCCGGCCTTCTCCGCCCTGGTCGAACTCGCGGTCTCTGGTGAGGTCGGTCTCGACATGAGCCAGGCCTTCGATGACCAGACCACGGTCCACGCGGGACCCTTCGCGTGATGTCGGGTCAGCTCAGCTTCCCGAGCCTCGACGCGCTGCTCGACCTGCCGCCTGACGATGCTCCAGCCTTTGAGCTCCGCGTGGGCGACATCGTCTCCATCGGCCGGGCAGACGATGCCGCCTTGCGCCGTCTGGAATTCGAGCGCGCGATCCCCGGCAGGGCCGCCAGTCCTGGCCGGCCAGCCGGGCCGCGACTGCTTAGCTTCTCTGAGATCCCGAGCGGTGCCCCGGTCTTCCTCACCGACCGCGAGGTAGCCTTCCTGCAGAAGGAAGGCCAATTCCGCTTCGAGCTTCTCAACGAGGATCCGGACAGGCCGCGCCAGGAAAAGCCGACGACCCTCGGCCTGACCGAGGAGGAGTCGCGCTACGCCGACTGCCACCTGGACTACGTGGTAGCCTGCTACGGGATGCCTGGCGGCTACAAGAAGTCCCGACCGAAGCTCCGTCCCATCATCAAGGAGGTTGCCGAGAGACGGGGTGAGAAGGCGCCCAGTCCGTCCACGGTCATGCGTCAGGTCGACAAGTGGATGGTCAGTGGGGACGTCCTGGCGAAGGCCGCGCTTATCAGGAAGCGGCGCTACGCTAACACACAGCAGCCATGGGCGCCCAAGGTGCTGGCGGCGATGAGGTCCTGCACCTACCGCGCACTCTTGTTGCCGAAGGGCACCGCGGGCGACGCGTTGGCCCTGCTACGCATCTGGGTGGACGAGACTTACCCGGATGGCGGCGTCGCGCTTCCAAGCCTTCGCACGATGGAGCGCGAGTTCGCGAAGGTCGACAAGTACATCAAGGACTATCTCCGCAAGGGTGGAGGCAAGGCCGGTCGCGCGAACGCCGCCTACTACGAAAGGCCGCTCCCTGCGCTGCCCCTCGAAGAGGTGGAGGTCGATCACACGACTTTCGACGTCCAGCTGATCGACGACCAGTCGGACATCGTCTTCGGCCGTCCGGACGTCATCACGATCCGCTGTCGTCGGACCGGCATGGTCCTCGGGATCGGCATCGGATGGGAGATGCCGTCCTACGCCTCGTTCATCGAGGCCGTCCGCCACGCGATGTACGAGAAGGACTTGTCGCCCTTTCCGTCGGTCAAGACCGGCTGGCCCTGCCGAGGCCGCTGGAAGCGGATGTTCGTCGACAACGCCATGCACTTCCTGGGCGTCAACATCGCCCACGCCGCGAACGAGCTGCGGTTCGAGGTCGTCGAACTGCGTCCGGGCGAGCCCTGGATGAAGGGTGCGCAAGAGAGGCTGTTCGGAATCCTGAACCGCAGGGTTGCCCACGCCGTCCCGGGTACGACCCTCTCGAACACCGCCGAGCGCCGTGAGCACGAGGAGGCGCTCGACCCGCCGGCCCTGACCCTGCGTGAATTCGAGGCCTTTCTCGTCACCTACATCTGCGACGAGCATCACTGGGCGCCCCACAAGGGCCTGGGCCCGCTCCGCACGCTTCCCGATGTCCCGATCCGGCTTTGGCGGCAGGAGATTGGCAAGGTCAAGGTTCGGGACCTGCCGCACCCCGACACCTTCGCCTCCTTGGCCGGAGACGTCGACCACCGCACCATCCAGCACTACGGGATCGAGTGGGATTACATCAGGTATCAGTCCGATGAGCTGATCCTCATCCTCACGCACCCCAAGCACAAGCCCGGCAAGGGAAAGCATGGGGGCACCAAGTACCGTGTCACCCGCGACCCTCAGGATCTTTCGAAGATCTGGATTTTTAATCCCTATCGGAAGATCTCGATTGAGGTTCCGGCGGTCCGCCAGGACTATGCGGCAGGCCTGACACAGCACCAACACACGGTGATTATCTCGCATCACCTCCGCACGGTCGGAGAATTCGTGGACATCGACGGCCTGCTCCGGACGCGCGGACAGATGCTCGTCGCGATCCAGCGTCTGCGGAAGCAGCGCGGCGTAGAGGGTGTCGAACGGAAGCTGGCCCGCTTCCTCGGGCAGCAGAAGGCCAAGCGCATCCGGAGCCGCGTCGCCACCGTGAACGACAGCGCGGAGGCCAGCGCGGGGCCCCTGGACATCGAGGATCCCGAGCACGTGACGCGGCCGGAGTACCGGTCCCCCCGCGCGCCGAACCTGAACCGCCGCGCGCGGGAGGAACCGGAGCGTGTGCGTCAGGTCGAGGCCGAACCGGAACAGCGTCCGAAGAGGATCGACCGCAAGCCTCGGAAGGACGTGGCGCAGACATCGGACAAGGCCGCTCCCGCAGCCCCCACGACAGATCTCGATGAGATCCGAAACAAGCATTCCGATTGGGACGATGTGTGATGAAGGCGATCAGAACCTTCAACGATACGAAGCTGAGCGATGAGGAGCGATTGCGGGTGTCGCGATTGCCTCCAGTCGAGCGCCAGGAGCTCGTCGGCTCGGTGCTCGTCCGGTACCCGAGCTACAAGGAAGCCCTTTCTTTCGTCAGCGCGTTCCACAGGCCTGTAATCGGGGGAACGCACGACAAGGGAAACCTTGGAGCACTGCTCGGTCAGAGCCGGGCCGGAAAGTCATTCCTGCTGCAGGACTATGCCTCTTCGTTTCCTTCTCAGACGGGCGCCGCGGCGATGACCCGGCCGGTGGTGTACATCGAGATCAAGAACGAGATGACGCCTCATGACGTCGCGTCGTATCTTCATTACGCCCTTGGCTACAGGTCCATCCCCAAGGTCAAGACCCAGTGCCTGATGGATATGGCCATAGAGGCATTGCCGGATCATCGCGTCGAGCTCGTGATCCTCGACGATGTCGACAACAGCTTGGCCAACCCCCGCACTGGATACATCAAGAAGACCATGGGGTTCATCAAGGGGATTCTTGACAGCGGGACCTGCAACGTACTCTGCGCGGGCCGCATGGGCCTGTACGGGATCCTGAACGGTGCGGAGCAGATCGAAGGTAGGGGCGGCCTGCCGAACGCGACGCTCCAACCCTATCAGTGGAGGATTCCCAGCGAACGCGAGAAGGTTCTCCTCCTCCTCGACGGGATCGACAATAGGCTACCTTTTCAAGCCAAGTCGGGACTTGGCTCCATTGAGCGGGCGGCGCACTTCTACGACCTGTCCGGGGGGCTGATCGGCCGTATGATGAACATCATCATCGCCGCCGCGCACGAGGCGATCAACGACAACTCAGAGTGCATCGAAAACAAGCATCTGGTCTTTGCCGCAAAGCTCAGGATGGCCCCCGGGTCAACGTTCGTGCACTTCCAGGATCAACTCGACCCCGAGCGGGTCGACCTCGACGAGGACGACACCAACGATGCTCAGACGGACTTCGTGGCCGAGCGGACCCGAAAGGCCATGTTCGACAAGAAGCGACCGAGGAAGCGGTCATGACCAGGGAGAGGCCTCTTCGTCGCCATCTGATCCGCCGGTGGTTCGACCCTGCGGAGCACGAGCCCGCAACGGGTTACTTCTCGCGGCTTGCCGCCCGCAATAACCAGGTCAGCGCCCGCATCTTCGCCGACGACATGGGCTTCGACGGTCGCAACCTCGATCCGGGGGATTGCCTCGATGCCGTCTCGCATCTCGAAATGAGGGGCATGGACCGGCTGATCGACGCCACGCCGGTCGTGACGACACGCACCGTGCGGTTGCTTGGAGTGGAGGTGCGACGCAGGCATTGGAGTGAGGCGCCCAGGGTTTGCCCCGGCTGCCTAGCGGAGAGCGCGCACCACCGGACCTACCACAGCCTTCTCTCCTTCACGGTATGCCCCTTTCATGGCTGCGGGATCGTGGGAGGGTTGGACGGGCCGCTCGCGTGGTGGCACCCTCATCTCGACCGGGCGCCCGACGGGACCCGTGTCGCGCAACCTTTGCCGCGCCTTTCCCACCCCCTCC
>NZ_BPRD01000564.1 GCF_022179745.1 Methylorubrum podarium | reverse complement strand
GTTGGCGAAGGTGCGGCCGGCGGCGCTGTCGCCGTTGCGGGCGTAGCTGCTGTAGAGGGCGAGGGTGCGGGCGTCCGAGCGGGCCTGCTCGTTGACGTAGGTGCGGTCGAACTCGCGGGCGGACCGGGCCGAGCGGAGGCGCTCGATGCGTTGCTGTCCGTTCGGGCCGAGCGCGACGCGGCGACCGGGCTCGGCCGGGCTGTTGTCGATGAGGCCGACGCCGCCGAGCACGCCGCCGACGATGCCGGTGCCGATGTTGGCGGCGAGCGTCACCGGCGCCAGCACCACGCCGACCGGATTGTCGAGGCGGGACGGGATGCCTTGATTGTCGGAGACGACGCGGCCGCTGGCGGAAAGGGAGGTGCCCTCGGGCAGAAGCGCCTTGGTGGTGGCCTCACGCTCGACCAGCACCCGGTTGGCGTAGTTGCGCACGCGCGGGTTGCGGGACCGCTCGAGGGCGATCCGGCTCGCCTCGATGCTGGCGGCGTCCGAGCGCAGCGCCTCGGCGCGGAACTCCGGGGTCGAGGTGGCCGCGGCACCGATCGGCGCGTCCGCACCGATTCGAAGGGGCAGCGCGTCCTGGGCCAGGGCGGGCGTGGCGAGGGCGACGGACAGGCCGAGAGCGGCCAGGACGGTCGACTTCATGGCGGATGTTCCCTTGAAGGTCGTGCTTGGGATTGGTGTTTCGGGCCGGCGCTCCCGAGGAGCGGGGTCGCGGCCTCAACTTGTGCGGTGCATGCATGTTCCGCCCCCGCACAATCCTGTGATCAAAGGATTTAAGCTTCACCGTTCTCGCAAGCGGTGAACAGGGCGCGCCCGAAAAGGGCATGAAAATCAACGATGATTGGCGGCAGCCAGCGCTTCGGAGGTGAGCGAACGACACCATACGCCGGTAAACCGTCCCGGTTCAGCGATCGGTCTGATATGCTCTCGATGCATATCTAAGACGTGGGTTTCCCGTCGCCGCCGAGGTCGATCACGACGATCTCGGGCGGTACGCCGAGTCGCACCGGGGCGATGCTCATGCCGAGGCCGCCGGAGACGATGAGGTCCGTCTGCTCACGCACATGGCCGTAGGCGAAGCGGTTCTTGTAGCGCGAGGGCACGACCGGTGCGTAGCCGAACAGGCGCACCTGCCCGCCATGCGTATGGCCCGAGAGCGTGAGGGTGATCTGCGCCGGCACCTGGGGAAAGATGTCGGGCTCGTGGGCCATCAGGATCGCGGGAGCGCCGTCCGGGATCTGCGCGAGCGTGCCGGGCAGGTCGTCGACGCCGATCCGGGGATGGCCGCGTTTGCGGGCGCTCGGCACGAAGGCGATCTGGTCGCCGAGCCCGGCGAGCCAGACCTCGTGCCCCCGCACTGCGAGCGAAAGCGCCTCGTTCTGCAGCACGCGGATGCCGTTTCGCCGCAGGGCCTCGCCCGCGATCGTCGGACCGCTGCCGCGCGCCTGCGCCCCCCTGTCCTCCCACCAGTCGTGATTGCCGAGGATCGCGTAGGTGCCGAGCGGTGCCCGCAGCCCGCCGAGGATCGGTCCCCACTCGGCGGCGTCGACGTAGCGGGTGACGAGGTTCATGCCGGAGACGTAGTCGCCGAGCAGCACCGTCACGTCGCCCTTCAGGGCGTTCGCGGCGGCGACGATCCCCTCGATGCGCGCGGCCGACATCCACGGCTCGCAGGCATGGATGTCGGACAGGGCGACGATCCGCAGCCTCAGGCCCTCCGGCCAGGGGCCCATCGGCCGCAGGCTGTAGCGGGTGACGGTGAGGCGCATCGGCTCGAGGCCGACGGCGTAGGCGCCCGTGCCGGCGCCGGTCAGGGCCGTCGCGCCGAGACCGATCAGCACCGTGCGGCGGGTGACGGAGACGGGTGGTCCGCCGCGCGTCGAGGCGCGATCGTCCGCCTCAGGCATCCGGGTCGTCGCTGCCGCCGAACAGGCCGAACTGCGTGCCCGGATCGCGGCGCGGCTCGGCGAAGCCCATGTGGCGGAAGGCGTGCGGCGTCAGCACCCGCCCGCGGGGCGTGCGCTGCACGAAGCCCTTCTGGATCAGGTAGGGCTCGATGATGTCCTCGATCGCGTCGCGCGGCTCGGACAGCGCCGCGGCGATGGTCTCGATGCCGACCGGGCCGCCGCCGAAGGAGGTGGCGATCAGGGTCAGGTACTTGCGGTCCATCACGTCGAGGCCGACGGGATCGACGTCGAGCATCTGCAGCGCCCGGTCGGCGATGGCGCGGCTTACCGTCTGCGCCTCCTCGACAATGGCGAAGTCGCGCACCCGGCGCAGCAGGCGGCCGGCGATGCGCGGCGTGCCGCGGGCGCGCTTGGCGATCTCGTTGGCGCCCTCCTCCGACATGCCGAGGCCGAGCACCCGCGCACCGCGGCGGACGATGAGTTCGAGCTCGTCGATCTCGTAGAATTCGAGCCGGATCGGGATGCCGAAGCGGTCGCGCAGGGGCGTGGTGAGCAGGCCCGCGCGGGTCGTGGCGCCGACGAGGGTGAATTTCGGCAGCTCGATCTTCACCGAGCGGGCGGCCGGGCCTTCTCCGATGATGAGATCGAGCTGGTAATCCTCCATCGCCGGATAGAGGATCTCCTCCACCGCCGGGTTGAGGCGGTGGATCTCGTCGATGAACAGGACGTCGCGCTCATCGAGGTTGGTGAGCTGCGCGGCGAGGTCGCCGGCCTTGGCGATGACCGGGCCGGAGGTCGAGCGGAAGTTCACGCCGAGTTCGCGGGCGACGATTTGGGCCAGGGTCGTCTTGCCGAGCCCCGGCGGGCCGACGAACAGGACATGGTCGAGGGCCTGGCCGGTCTTCTTGGCCGCCTCGATGAAGATCTGCATGTTGGCGCGGGCCGCCCGCTGCCCGATGAACTCGGCGAGGCTCAACGGCCGGATCGACTGATCGACGTCGTCCGCCCTGCGCTCGGGGTTCAACAGGGTCTTGCCGGGTCTGGCGGTCTTGTCTTCGCTCACGGGGGTCTCGCGGGGCGTCGGCTGACCTCGCGTTTTGCACATCCGGCGCGCCGGGGCCACCGCGGCCGATCGGCCCCGTGCGATGGGGGCGACGGAGAGGCGACGTGCCGCGGCACACGCCGCGCGGGAGGCCTTCAGCGAGTTGGTAACCAACACTGCGGATGATCGCCGCGTGCTCCCGACGAGATCCGTGATGCCGAACGTTCCCTCCGCCCCGCGCGGGCTCCGCCGCGCCCGGCTCCTCGGCGGCACCGGCGCCGCCCTCGCCCTGCTCCTCGCCGCCCCGCTCCGGGCCGAGCCCGCGCCCGAGATGCAGCCCGATTCCCGCATCAACCTGCGGATCGAGCCGAAGGCCGAGGGCGCGCCGGAACCGAAGCGGGAACTGCGGGCCGATCCGAAGCCGGAGCCGCGCCGGGAGAAGGCCGAGGCCAAACCCGACGCGAAGCCCGATTCGAAGCCCGATCCGAAAGCGGACCCGAAGCTGGAGCGCCCGACCGCCGACACCGTGGCCGTCCCGACCGAGACACCGGCCAAGAAGGTGTCGCGCGAGCTGCCGCCGGTCGTCTACGCCCGCGTGTCGGAGGATCCGCTGCCGACCTACACGGCGCAGACCTTCATGGACACGATGCGCGCCGCCGAGCGCTATCAGGTCTATGCCGAGGCCGGCGGCTGGAAGACGCTGCCCGCCGACTTCGCGCCGAAGCCCGGCGACAGCCACCCGGCGATCCCGTCCCTGCGCCACCATCTCACGCTGACCGGCGACCTTCCCGCCGACGCGCCGCCGTCCGACCGATACGATCCGCCGCTGGTGGCCGCGGTGAAGGCGTTCCAGGCCCGCCACGGCCTGCCGGATGCCGGCATCCTCGGCCGCCTGACGCTCAACGCCCTCAACGTGCCGGCGGATGTGCGCCAGCGGCAGCTGCGCGCCTCGGCGCAGCGGCTGATGGGCTCGAATTTCGGCTTCGGCGAGCGCTACGTCACCGTGAACATCCCCTCCGCCACCGTCGAGGCGGTGGAGAGCGGCACCGTCACGCGCCGCTACGTCGCGGTGGTCGGCTCGCCCCGCAAGCAGACGCCCGCGGTCGAGACCCGGATCACCGACGTGAACCTCAACCCGACCTGGACCGTGCCCGTCTCGGTGATCAAGAACGAGATCATCCCGACGATGCGCAAGAACCCCGGCTATCTCGCCAAGAACCGGATCCGCATCCTCGGCCCCGGCGGCGTCGAGGTCGATCCGACCACGATCGACTGGACCACGCAGAAGGCGGCCAACTACACCCTGCGCCAGGATTCCGGCCTCGACAACTCGCTCGGGCAGATCCGCATCGACATGCCGAACCGCCACGCGATCTACATGCACGACACGCCGTCGAAGTCGCTGTTCGCGGGCTCGGTGCGCTTCCACTCGCACGGCTGCGTCCGC
>NZ_BPRD01000563.1 GCF_022179745.1 Methylorubrum podarium | reverse complement strand
GGGTCGAGGGCTTCTGGCGCTGGGACTGGCTCCTGGAAACGCTCCCCGTCGCGCAGGTCGATCCGCGCCGCCGCCGGCTCGAACTGGATGCCCCGCCCTACGAGGGCATCCGCGAGGGCGCGCGGATGCGGGTCGTCCACGCGCTCGGCGCCCTCGACGAGGCCGGCGAGTGGTGGAGCGACCGCGAGAGCGGCCTTCTGCTGGCCTGGCCGTCCCCCGGCGCGGCCGAGCTGGAAGCGAGCCTCGCCGAGACGCTGATCCAGGTGGACGGCGCGCGGCACCTGCGCCTCGAGCGGCTTCGGCTGGAGCGCGCGCGCGGCGACCTCGTGACCGTGCGCGGCGGCGAGGATATCGAGATCCGGGCGAGCGACCTGGGCTGGGCGGCCGGCCGCGCGGCGGTGTTCGAGGGCGTGACCGGCGGCGGCGTCTCCGGCAGCGCGATCCACGATATCGGCGCGAGCGCGGTCCGCCTCGTCGGCGGCGACCGCGCCACCCTCCGGCCCGGCGGCCTGTTCGTGCGCGATTCCCGCTTCACCCGCTTCTCGCGGCTGAGCCGCACGCAGAGTTCGGCGATCGAACTCGACGGCGTCGGCGCGGAGGCGAGCGGGAACCTCATCACCGACGCGGCCGGCTACGCGGTCTACCTGCGCGGCAACGATCACCTGTTCCGCCGCAACGAGGTCGCCCGCCTCATCCACGGCCTGAGCGACACCGGCGCGATCTATGCGGGCCGCGATTTCACCGCCCGCGGCTCGATCATCGAGGACAACTACGTCCACGACATCCGCACCGATCCGGGGAGGGAGGTGAAGGGCGTCTACCTCGACGACATGGCGAGCGGCTTCACCATCCGGCGCAACCTGTTCGTCGATGTCCAGCAGCCGGTCTTCATCGGCGGCGGCAGCGACAACGTCGTCACCCGCAACGTCTTCGTCGCCTCGAGCCCGATGGTCGCCCTCGACGCGCGGGGGCTGACCTGGATGAAGCCGTCGCTCAACGAGGCGGATTCGGAGTTCCGCGCCGCCTTCGCCGCGATGCCGCTCGATTCACCGCCCTGGCGGATGCGCTACCCGAAGCTCGCCGAGGCGCTATCCGACGATCCGGGCCGGGCGCGCAACAACCAGATCATCGACAACGTGGTGATCGGCGGCGGCGACCTCTTCGCCTTCACCGAGAAGGCCGAGGCGGGTCGGCAGATCAGTTTGTACAACACCCGCCTCGACGGGCCGCCCCCGCCATCCGGCGACCTCGCCGCGCTCGCCCGCTTCGCCGCCTCGCGCGGCGTCACGCTCGGGCTCGATCCGCCGACCCTGCGGCGGGACGGGTTGCCGGCCTCGCCGTTCACGGATGCGCGCCGCTGACGCGCCCTCCGCGAGGACGCCTCAGGCACCCTTCCTCACGCAACCTTGGACGGCATCTCGGTGAGGACCGAAAACTCGCTGACGATGGCCTCGTGCACCTGCTTCAGCCAGTCCTCGGCGATGCGTGCCCGCTCCTCGGCTGCCTCCGCCCGCTCTTCCGCCGCGCGGATCCGCTGCTCGGCCTGAGCCTGCACGTTGGCCGCCCTGGTCTCCGCCGCCCGGACCCGCTCGCTCGCCAGCTTGATGTCGTCGCGGACGCGCTCCAGGAGCTCGTGCACCCGCTGCTCCTGCTCCTGGGCCTGCGCTTCGACCTCGCGGGTCCGGTGAGCGGCGGCGCGCACGCGCTCGATCAGGTTCGCCCAATCCTGAGAAGATGAGGGCGGCGCCATCACGGACACGCTCGCATCGGCATCCGTTTGAACGAGGCGCAGGATACTGGTCAGGCTATCGGTCGGCTTCGGAGCGTCTTGAGATACGACAGGCATATTTTGAGACTCGGAGAGATCAAAATCAAGCGGACGCTCCCAGCGCATCTTCTTGACAATGTCCATCTTGAAAAGCTTCCAGCGAGACATGGAGGCACGGCGGATACATGCGGGCGAGGTATGATCCGCAAAAACACGATCATTCAAAACAATCGTCTGAAGCAAGACAAATTTTTAACAATGAAATTGCCAAGTTTGCCTTCCGGATCGATGTTGTAAAAATATCACAACATGGTTTATGCATACTTTCATACATTAAGACGGTCGATTTCTTCGTCTTGGCCGCTCGGATGTCGTGGTGCGGCAGCCAGAGGCGATCGACTGCATCGCAATTCTGGGGCGACCCGTCGCATCAACGAATGACTTCGCTGAAGTCGGGTCTCTCGACTGTTTGCGAGGCCGGCAGATCGATTTCTCGTGTCTTCGGCAGCCTTGGGCGAGGCGAGGCCCGCGTTCCGCAGACCGCCGCCGACCCGGCATCGCGGTCAGGTGCGGTCTGCCAGAAGCGGTTCGAGGGCGTCGAGGTAGCCCGCGACGGCCGCCTCCACGGTGAAGTGCGGAAGGGCGCGCGCCGCCGCGCGCCGCAAGTCCTGCCGGCGGCTCTCGTCGTCGAGGAGATGCAGAGACGCCGCGGCCCACTCCGCCACGATCATCGGCCGCACCTCGCCGCAGCCATAGGCTTCGAGCAGGCCGCGGGCCGCGCCGGAATGGGGCGAGGCCAGCACCGGCGTCCCGCTCTGGAGCGCCTCCTGCACCACGATTCCCCAGACGTCGCCGCGGCTCGGGAACAGGAAGAGCCGCGCCGAGGCGTAGACGTCGGGCAGCGCCTCCTGGGCGAGGAAGCCGTCGA
>NZ_BPRD01000562.1 GCF_022179745.1 Methylorubrum podarium | reverse complement strand
CGGCGAGTTGCCGGCCGACCCGCAGGCGGTGCTCGACCGCGTCGGCGCCTCGACCGCGCAGCACCTCGCCGCGGGCGGCTACGGCGTGCTCGCCTTCGCCGATTTCGGCCGCTGGCTGCTGCTGCTGGCGCTTGTCCCGGCCCTCCTCCTGTTCCGCCGGAGCGCGTGATGCTGGCGCCCGCCTCCTCCCGCTCCGTCGCGGCGCCCCTGCGGCGCACCCTGCCGGTGGCCTTCCCGCGCAATTGGCGGCGGCTCGCGCGCATCGCCGGCCTCGCGCTCGCGGGACTCGGCATCCTCGGCCTGCTGCTCGTGTCGGAGCCGCGCACGACGCTGGGCCGCTTCTTGATGGCGGTCGGGCTGCCGGGTGCGGCGCTCCACGTGTTCGACGTGCCCGCGTGGCGCGCCGCCGCGCTCTACGAGGCCGGGCGCTACGAGGCGGCGATCCCGCTGTTCCGGGCGCAGGGGAAGCGGGGCGCCTACAATCTCGGCAACGCGCTGGCCCGCTCCGGCGACCTGAAGGGCGCGCTCGATGCCTACGACGAGGCGCTGACCTACAACCCCCGCGACGCCGACGCGCAGGCCAACCGCTCGCTGGTCGCCAAGGCGCTGGAGGAGGAGGTCGACCGCGGCAAGGGCGGCGGCATCGCCAACGCCTCGGCGCAGTACGGTGCCCGCTACAACAACACCGCCAACCAGGACCAGAACGACGACATCCGCGCCACCTCCAGCGGCGAGGGGCTGGCCGGCAACAAGGAGGCGAGTTCCTCCGCGTCTCTGCCCGGCACCAGCCCGGTGGCGCGGCGCGGCAAGGCGGAGCAGCAGGCAATCGATTCCGGCAAGGGCCAGGCCCGCGGCTCGGCAAGCGACGCGGCCGGCCGGGGACGCCAGGGGGCCGGCTCGGCCATGGTCGCCGCCGCGCCCGAGCGCGAGGCCCGCCGCGTCACGAAGAGCTTCGAGGCGCACGAGATCCATCCCGACCGGCTCTGGCTCCAGACCCTGCCGGACGAGCCCGGCCGCTACCTCAAGCTGCGCCTCAAGGCCGAGCAGGCCCGGCGCATCGAGGCCGGCACCGCCATCCCGGGAGGCAGCAACCCGTGGTGATTCTTTTGAGTGTTTTGCGGCGCGCCACGAAAAGCCCTCCCCCCTCTGCGGGGGAGGGTGGCCCCTGCGTCAGCAGGGGTCGGGAGAGGGGAGCGCCCTCTCCGGACAGGACGCGACGGGCGCCACCTTCCGCACCGTCGCGCTGCCCCTCTCCCGCCAGCTCCGCAGGCACCCTCCCCCGCAGAGGGGGGAGGGACATGCTCGCGGCGCTCCTCATCCTGTTCGCCCTGGCTTCGCCCGCACACGCGATCGACCCCGGCGACCTCACCCTGACGGTGACGCCGGACCTTCCCGGCGGCGCGCAGCCCTATGCCCGCGAGATGGTGCTGCTGCGCCTGCGCGGAGTCTACCGCACGCAGATCCTGCTGGAGGAGCTGCGCCAGCCGGCGCTGGTCAACTTCTCTTGGACACAGCTCGGCCGCGACCATTGGGGTCGCACGCGGATGCCCGACGGGCAGATGGCGCTGGAATTCGAGCGCACCATCGCGGTCTTCCCCCAGCATACGGGGACCTTCACCATCGACCCGTTCGTCCACCGTCTCACCATCAACGACGGGGGGGAGCGCAAGCAGATCGACGTGCGCTCCGAGCCGATCCCCTTCCCCGTGGCGGCCTGGACGGGAGCGACCGGCGGCCCGGACGCGGCGGAGCCGTGGTGGCTGCCGGCGCGGGACGTGTCGATCACCGATTCCTGGGATCCCGACCCGGAGACGCTGAACAAGGGCGACACCGCCCGCCGGATCGTCACCCTCGAGGCGCAGGGCATGCTGGCCGAGGGGCTGCCGCCGCGCCCGGTCATGCGCACCCGCGGCATCATCACCTTCGCCGGGCCGGTGAAGCGCGAGACCCTGATCACGCCCTCCGGCCCGGTGGCGCGGGCGACCTATCAGTGGGACATCAAGAAAGGCGTGTCCGAGGTGATCCCGCTCGACGCGATCAAGATCCCCTGGTTCGACACGCTGACCCGCACCCTGCGCGAGACCGAGATCCCGGCCCGCCAGATCGGCGGCGGCCTCGCCGAGCGGGAGGAGGATCTCAAACCCACGGCGCCGGCCTCTTGGCCCGCTCTCGCCGCGGCGGCGCTTGCCGCCTTCGGCCTCGGGCTCGCGCTGATCGGCTTCCGCACCGGCCCCGCCCGTCTGCGCCTCGACCGGGGGCAGGCCCGCGCCCTGCGCCTGGCCGCGGCCGCGGGTGACGCGGCGGCGTTCCGGGCGGCGCTCGGCCGCGCCGCGCAGGCGCAGCCGGATCTCGCCGCGCTCTGGCGGGAGGAGCCGGATCTGGCGCAGGATCTCGCCGCCCTCGACCGGCAGGTCTTCGGCCAAGCGCCGGCCGGCGCGAGCCCGGTCGATCTCCCCGCCCTCGCCCGGCGGCTCGGCCGGCCCCGGAGGCTCGGCCCCGCGGCGGCGCCGGCGGCCGAACCGCGGCTGGCTCCCCTCGACGGCCCGCTCGCGCGAGCGTGACCGCGCCCGGCTGAACGGCGGCGGCCGCTCCCGGTTTGGTGTCAGGCCGGCCTCGCGAGGAACGGCGGATCCACCACGAGGCCGGACGTGACCGCTGCGAGCCCGATCCCCTACCACCCCTCCGTCGAGCAGCCGCGCACCGACGAGGCCGACATCCACGGGCAGATGCTCGCGACCTTCGCCAAGATCCAGGAGACGACGCTCAAGGATTACGGCCGGGCGGTGCGGGGCGTTCACGCCAAGGCGCACGGCCTGCTCGTTGGCAGACTCGACATCCTCGACGGTCTGCCCCCCGAGCTGGCGCAGGGCCTCTGCGAGAAGCCCGGCACCTACGAGGCGCTGCTGCGCTTCTCCACCAATCCCGGCGACATCCTCGACGACAGCGTCTCGACCCCGCGCGGCCTCGCGCTCAAGGTCGTCGGCGTCGAGGGCGAGCGCCTGGAGGGCAGCGAGGGCACGACGCAGGATTTCGTGATGGCCGACGCACCGGCCTTCACGGCCCCGGACGACGCGGCCTTCCTCAAGAGCCTGAAGCTCCTGGCCGCCACCACGGACACGCCGCAGGTGTTCAAGAAGGCGTTCTCGGCGGTTCTGCGCGGCGTCGAAACCGTGCTCGAAGGGCTCGGCACCAAGAGCCCGACCGTGATCGCGCTGGGCGGCCACCCGGAGACGCACATTCTGGGCGAGACGTTCTACAGCCAAGTGCCCCTGCGCTGGGGCGCCTACGTCGCGAAGGTCGCGGTCGCGCCGGCCTCCCCCGCCCTGACTGCGCTGACGGGCGCGAGCCTCAACGTCAACAGCCGGCCGGACGGCCTGCGCGAGGCGGTCACC
>NZ_BPRD01000561.1 GCF_022179745.1 Methylorubrum podarium | reverse complement strand
GCCGCGTCGCCGGCCGCCGATCGCCGGCCGCCGCGGCCGAGCCAGACGCCGAGGGGGGCGACCGCGAGGATGATGCCGGCAAGGGCGAGAAGGGCGGCCGTCAGGCCCGCGGCCGACGTCATCGTCTCGGCGAAGGGCACGAGCAGGACCTGACCGAGCGAGCCGCCCGCGCTCGCCAATCCCAATGCCGAGCTTCGCTCCGCCGGCGAAGCCGCCTGACCGACCGCCGTCAGCACGACGCCGAAGCTCGTGCAGCTGATGCCGATGCCGACCATCAGACCCATCCCCAGCAGCAGCATCGGGCCCGACGGCGCCAGGGCGGCGAGCGCGAGGCCGCCCGCGAAGACGAGGCCGCCGAGGGCGACGACCGGGGCGACGCCGTAGCGGTCCGCCGCCGCCCCGGCGAAGGGCTGGGCGAAACCCCAGACGAGGTTGTGGAGGGCGATCGCGAGGGCGACCGTCGCCACCGGGATCCCGTGGTCGAACGAGAACGGCCCGAGGAACAGGCCGAAGGTCTGCCGGATCCCCATCGCGCCGCTCAGAACCAGGGCCGCGGCCGCCACGACGAGCATCGTGCTGCGCCCGCGTCCCGGTGACATCCACCTGCGTGAGACCTCTGCCATCGGACCGTTCCTCCGGTGCGGAAGGTCGCAAGCGGGCGTCGGCGCGGCAAACGAGAAGATCTCCACCACCGATGAGCGGCGCTCACGAGGAGACGGAGCCTCGTCGCGGCGACCGGGCCGAGGTCAGCCGACGGCGGTCGGCACCGCCGGAGACGACGGCCCGGCGTGGTCCGACGCGAAGGCTTCGGCCTTCGTCAGCAGCCAGTCCTTGAAACGGCGCAGATCCTGGTCGTGCTCGGCCATGTCCGAGCTGACGAGCCAATAGGTCGTCGCGGCCGGGACGGCCGGCCCGACTTTGACGAGCGTCCCGTCCCGAAGTTCGCGCTCCATGAGCGACATTCGCCCGAGGCTCACGCCCAGGCCCGCTTCCGCCGCCTCGAGCGAAAGCTGGATCGTATCGAAGTGCATGGTTCCGTTCGGGAGAATCTCGGCCGCACCCGAGGCGTCGAGCCAGGCCTGCCAGTCCTCGCTGAGGGAGTTGACGTGGAGCGTCGTGGCGCGGGCCAGGTCGATCCCGCCCTGCATGTCGGCGACGGCGTCGCGATAGGCGGGGCTGCAGACGGGAACCAGCCATTCCCCGAACAGGCGCGTCCAGTGCCCCGTCGAGACCGGGATACGGCTCATGCGAATGGCGAAGTCGAAGCCGTCGACGGGAAAGCCGACCTGCCGGTGCGAGGTGTCGATCCTGATCGCGATTCTCGGATAGCTGGACCGGAACTCGTGGAGCCGCGGCAGAAGCCACCGCGAGGCGACGGTCGGCGCAGAGCTGATCGCGATGGTTCTGCCGGAATGCGGCGTCGGCAGTCGCCGCGTTCCGACGATGATGAGCGACAGGGCCTCGGACACGTAGGTGAGGTAGTCCGCCCCCTCGCGTGTCAGCGAGAGCTTGCCCGCCTCCCGCCGGAACAGTTTGACGCCCAGCGCCTCTTCCAGGCCGACGATGCCGTGGCTGACCGCGCTCGGCGTCACGTTCAGTTCGGCCGCCGCCCGCGTGAAGCTCAGATGGCGGCCCGCGGCATCGAACAGTCTGAGGGTCGAGAGCGGTGGGGTACGGGTTCGCATCCCTCCTCCGGAGCGGCGTGAGACGAGCCGAGCGTAGCAGGTGTCCCGATTTCCGGCACCGGTCTCGAACGGCCGCCGCGCGCCGGGACCTCGGTGGCGCGGCGGGCCCGTGGCCGCTCGGCATCCCATCCGGCCGGCGACCGGACCGGTGTCCGGCCGGATGGGATGCC
>NZ_BPRD01000560.1 GCF_022179745.1 Methylorubrum podarium | reverse complement strand
CGTGGTGGCCCGCGGTGCCGGCACGGGCACGCCGTTGGCGTGGCAGAAGGCCATCACCGCCGAGACCTCCTGCGTCGTGGAGGGCAGCACCACGGCGAGCGGCATCTTGCGGTAGGCGGTGAGGCCGTCGGTCTCGAACGCGCGGCGCTCGTCCTCCGTCGTCACCAGGGCCTCCGGCGCCACCAGCGCGGAAAGGCCCTCGATGATCGCCTCACGGCGGGCGACGACATCCGCGTTCGGCGCGGGGAAGGCGATCGACATGGCCGGCATCTCCTCCAGAAACTGGTTCTTGCGTCGTCGTTCGGACGCCCGCTCACGAGCCGCGCTCGAGCCGCGTTGTCGGGCCGGTCGCGGCGGAGAGTGCGCCCGCCGTCCGCCCATCCACAGGCGCCGATCGCGGCCTTCAGCCCCGCTTCAGCCGCCGCGTCTCAGGTTCGTCCGGACGACGTCGAGCGCGCATCCTAGCGGAAAGATTCCCGAGACGCACGGCGGTTCCCGCCGACCTATGCAGCCACCGAAAGGAGCATGAGCGCGTTCGTGAAGCGACCTCGGCTGGACGCGTGCCCGGCTTAGTCTATATCTGTTCTAAGGCAAAAAGCTCTGCCATAAGCAAAGCGGCTCCGGCCGTTCCAAGGAGGAAAAAAACGATGCGTCATCTCATCCTCGGCGCCGCCTTCGCGCTGCTCCTGCCCGTCGCCGCCCACGCCGAGGGCGATGCCGCCGCCGGCGAAAAGGCGTTCGCCCCCTGCAAGGCCTGCCACAACTTCGAGAAGAACGGCGTCGGCCCGACGCTCAAGGGCGTCGTCGGCGCGAAGGCCGGCGAGGGCGCGGATGGCTACGCCTTCTCCGATGCGATGAAGAAGTCCGGCATCACCTGGGACGAGGCCAACCTGAAGACCTGGCTCGCCGACCCGAAGAAGATGATCCCCGGCACCAAGATGGTCTTCCCCGGCATCAAGGATCCGAAGAAGGTCGACGACATCATCGCCTACCTCAAGACCAAGTCCTGAGCCGGTGCGGCTCCTTCGAGCCGCGTCCACGACAAACGGAAAGCCGCCCCTCGGGGCGGCTTTCTCGTCTTCGGCGTCCGATCATGGAGGCCCGTTAGGCGGGCACGCTCGCCGCGCTCATCTCGGTGGTGCCGGCGCGGGCGTGAAGCTCGTCGCGCATCAGGGCGAGGCTGTCGAGCAGCGCGCGCCGCTCGTCGAGGGTCATCCCGGTCATGCCGCCCACCGTGTGGGGCAGACAGTCCATCTTGCCCTTGAGACCCCGCCCCTTCTCGGTGAGGAAGATGCTGACCTGCCGCTCGTCCGGCCGGTCGCGGGCGCGCCGGACATGGCCCGAGGCCTCCAGGCGCTTGAGGAGCGGCGTGAGGGTGCCGGAATCGAGGAACAGCCGGCTGCCGATCTCCTTGACCGACAGGCCCTCCTCCTCCCAGAGCACCAGCAGCACGAGATATTGCGGGTAGGTCAACTCGTGGTGGGCCAGCAGGCTGCGATAGGCGCGACCGAAGGCGTGCGCCGCCGCGTAGACGGCGAAGCAGAGCTGGTTGTCCAAGGATTGCGGGTCATCGCGGCCCGTTTGACTCATGACACTCTTCCTCGGTCCGCGGCTTCGAAGCGCCAGTGCGCCGAGCGCGCACCGAGGAAGA
>NZ_BPRD01000559.1 GCF_022179745.1 Methylorubrum podarium | reverse complement strand
GGCCGGATCGAGCACGACTTCGGTGCGCCCGCTCATTTGCAGCAGGTCGCCGGTCGCGAAATCCGGAAAGACGAGCCCCGCCCGCGGGTTGGCCAGCAGGTTGCCCAGCGTGTTGAAGAAGCGGTTGCCGGGCCGCGCGAGGCCGAGATGGTCGCGCAAGGTCGTGCCCTCGTACTCCGTGCGGAACAGGCCGCGCCGCTGAAGTTCCGGCACCACGCCGGCGCAGACATCGTCGAGCCCCTCCGGCACGAAGGGGAACATCACGTTGAAGCCGTCGCAGGCCTCCCCTTCCAGCCATTCCGCCATCCGGTCGGCGATCTGCTCCGGCGTGCCGACGAAGGTGAGCCCGCCATAGCCGCCGACGCGGCGGGCGAGCTCGCGCACGGTCGCCCCCGTGCGGCGGGCATAATCCACGATCTGCGCCTGCCCGCTCTTGCTCGCATTCGACTCGGGGATCTCGGGGAGCGGCGCGTCGAGGTCGAAGCCGGTGGCGTCCGTGCCGAGGCGGACCGAAAGGTTGGCGAGCCCGCTCTCGACCGGCACCAGCGCGTCGAGCCGCGCCTTCTTCTCCCTGGCCTCCTCCTCGGTACCGCCGACCACGACGAAGGCGCCGGGCAGGATCTTCAGGGCATCGCGGGGCCGGCCCGCCGCCGCCATCCGGCCCTTCACGTCGGCGTAGAACTTCTGGCCCGCCTCCAGCGAGGAGGCGGAACCGAACACCATCTCGGCGGTCTCCGCCGCGATCTGGCGCCCGGCCTCGGAGGCGCCGGCCTGCACGATCACCGGCCATCCCTGGATCGGGCGCGCGACGTTGAGCGGCCCCTTCACCTTCAGGAATTCGCCCCGGTGGTTCAGGGTGTGGAGCTTCTCCGGATCGAAGAAGAGGCCCTGCTCGACGTCGCGCAGGAACGCATCGTCCGCCCAGGAATCCCACAGGCCGGTGACGACCTCGAAGAACTCGCGGGCCCGGGCGTAGCGGGTGGCGTGGTCGAGATGCGCGTCGCGGCCGAAGTTCAGCGCCTCGTCGGGATTGCCGGAGGTGACGAGGTTCCAGCCGGCCCGGCCCCGCGAGATGTGGTCGAGCGAGGCGAACTTGCGGGCGACGTGGTAGGGCTCGTTGTAGGTGGTGGAGGCGGTGGCGATCAGCCCGATCCGCTCCGTCACCATGGCCAGCGCCGGCAGCAGCGTCAGCGGATCGAACGAGGTGACGGTGGCCGAGCGCTTCAGCGCCTCCATCGGCATGTTCATCACCGCCAAATGGTCGGCCATGAAGAAGGCGTCGAACTTGGCCGCCTCCAGGGTTCGGGCGAAGCGCACGAGGTGGTCGAGGTTGAAGTTCGCGTCCGGAAAGCCGCCGGGATAGCGCCACCACGCCGTGTGGATGCCGATGGGGCGCATGAAGGCGCCGAGATGGAGGTGTCTTCGGGGTTCGCTCACGGGTCTCCTCCGGCCGCTTCGAAGCTCGGCTTCCGCCGATAGGGCGCGCTCGCACATGCCGGCATCGCCGATCCGCAGGATGGCGGAGCCGCCCTAGGATTGCACGCGCCTCATCCTTAAGGTCCGGGCCGACCGAAGCGGCGAGAGGAGCGGGCATGGCCGGAGCGAGCGTGACGCAGGACGTGCCCTATCGCGCCCTGAACGGCTGGCTGGCGCTCGGCCTCGCGATTCCCTGCCTTGCCCTGGCGGCCCTGACCTTCCTCGGCGGCGGCGTGCTGGTGCTCGGCCGCGGCAGCGTCGGACCGGTCTTCCTCCTGGTCTCGGCGGTGGCCCTCGTCGCCGGGATCGTGCTGCTCGCCGGGCTCATCACGCTCAAGCCCCGGCAGGCGGCGGTGCTGACCCTGTTCGGGCGCTATCACGGCACCATCGCCCGCGACGGCTTCTGGTGGCGCAACCCGTTGACCGCGGTGGCCAGGATCTCGCTCGCCACGGAAGCGCAGGAGACCAAGATCATCACGGTCAACGACCTGATGGGCAATCCGATCACCATCGCCGCGGCCGCGATCTGGCGGGTCCAGGACGCGGCGCGCGCCACCTTCGACGTCGGCAGCTACCACGAATTCGTCTCGCTCCAGGCGGAAGCGGCCCTGCGCAACATCGCTTCGACCCGGCCCTACGACCACGAGGAGGCGGAGAATGTCGGCGACGAGGCGGGCGACGCCAAGCGCCGGCTCGCGGAGAAGGCCACCCGCGTCGCCTCGCTGCGGGCCGACCGCGACGCCATCCACGCCGACCTGATCACGGAGCTGGGCCAGCGCGTCGCGGTGGCCGGGGTCGTGGTCGAGGATGTGCGGATCACCCATCTCGCCTACGCGCCGGAGATCGCCGGCGCGATGCTGAAGCGCCAGCAGGCCGGCGCCATCATCGCGGCCCGCCGCCAGATCGTGGAGGGGGCGGTCGCGATCGTGCGCGACACGATCCGCCGCCTGGAGCAGCCGGAGGACGGCCATTCCGGCATCGTCTTCGACGACCAGGGCCGCGCGAGCATGGCGCAGAACATGCTCATCATGATCGTGGGGGATCGGGAGGCGACGCCGGTGGTGAGCGTGGGGACGAAGCCGTAATTCGTCGCCGATCGATCCGGCGCCGGGGGCGGACCGAATCGGCGTGTCGCGCCGGCCGTTCAACTATCGTCGAAGCGCAATTTTGTAAAACGCATCCGCGCGCGGGGTGTGGTGCGCCGGATCGGCATTTCACCTGCGCGAAACCTGTCGTTAGTGCAGGTGCCCCGGTCGCGGCAGCCAGCGGCGACCTTGCTCGGAGACATCGGCAAGATGGGGCAGGACGGCGTCATCCTTCGTCATTTCGCGCAGGACGCGATCCGGCTGCTGCGGCCGGTCTGGCCGCTGGTGGCCGTCGCGACGGCGCTCGGCTCGGCCGGCGGCCTCGCCACCGCGGCGGCGCTGGCCAAGATCAACCTGGCCTTCTACGGCGAGGGCGTCCTCGCCGACGGCGTGCTGCTGGCCTTTGCCGGGTTCGCGGCCCTGAGCGTCGTCGGCACCTTCGCCGCCAGCCTCGGCAACGCCTACGCGGGCGGGCGCATCCAGGCGGCGCTGAGCCGCGACCTCACCGATAAGATCCTGACCGCGCCGATCGAGCGGATCGAGCGCCTCGGCAAGCACAAGCTCCTCGCCTCCCTCCAGGGCGACGTGAACACCATCTTCACGGCGATCGCGTTCCTCTCGCCGGTCGTGGTCGCGGGCGGGACGCTCATCGGCTGCGGCGCCTACATGATCATGCTGTCGCCCGCCCTTTCGGCGGTGACGGCCACCGTCCTGCTCGTCGAGAGCCTCGGCGCGAACGCGCTGCGCCGCAGGATGCTCCGGTACTTCGAGGAGATCCGGAAAAACCGCGAGGCGACCCAGAAGCACTATCTCACCCTGACCGAGGCCGCCAAGGAGCTGCGCATCGGCCGCGAACGCCGGCTTCACCTGCGCGACGTCGCGCTCCAGGCCTGCATCGAGCAGGGGCGCCAGCTGATGACGCGGATCGCCGTCATCCAGCAATCGCTGTCGATGCTGAGCCAGTCGACCAACTTCCTGCTGTTCGCCGGCCTCATCGCCTACAAGATCCTGGCCGGCATCAGCGGCGCCGAGCTCTCTGGCTTCGTCCTCGTGCTGCTCTACATCCAGACGCCAATCGCGCAGCTCATCCACTTCGTGCCGATGATCGGGCAGGCCCAGGTGGCCTACCGGCGCATCGCCGAGTTCTCGGAAGAGGGCGCGGAGGCGGAAGCCGGCCTCCTCTCGGCCCCACCGGCGCAGGCCGCCCGCGTCATCCGCGAGATCGCCCTGCGCGGGGTGAGCCACGGCTTCCCGGCGGCGGAGGACAAGGCGCCCTTCCTCCTCGGTCCGATCGACCTGACGATCCGGGCCGGCGAGATCCTGTTCATCGTCGGTGAGAACGGCTCGGGCAAGACGACGCTGATCAAGCTGCTGCTCGGCCTCTATCCGCCGCAGGCGGGAGAGATCCTGCTCGACGGCGTGCCGGTGACGGCCCAGACGCGCGACGCGTACCGCCAGCACTTCTCGGCGATCTTTTTCGACTACCATCTGTTCGATGAGCTGATCCCTGCCGCGGGCGCCGGCCCGGAGGCCGCCCGGCCCCTGCTGACAAAGCTCGATCTCGCCCACAAGGTCGATGTCGGCGAGGGCCGCTTCTCCACCACCGATCTCTCGACCGGCCAGCGCAAGCGCCTCGCCCTGGTGCAGGCCGCCCTCGAAGGACGTCCGGTCCTCGTGCTCGACGAGTGGGCGGCGGAGCAGGACCCGACCTTCCGGCGGCGGTTCTACGAGGAACTCCTGCCGGAGCTGCGCCGCGGCGGCCGGACCCTCGTCGTCATCAGCCACGACGACCGCTACTTCGGCGCCGCCGACCGGGTGCTGCACTTGGCCGAGGGGCGGATCGGGGCGATCACCGTGAAGGCGAGGGTGGCGGCCGAACCGGTGTGATTTGGCGGCGAGACCGGTGACGGGTGTGAGGCAAGATGAAGGCTTACGCTCGCGGGCAGCGAGCCTTCAAGGTCGCAGCGAGCCATCCACCATGTTAGGCTCCGTCGATCTCGGAGAGGGAGCGATGACTGCCGGTTCGATGGACGACCCCGTCCTGATCCGTTTCCGCACCGCGGTCGAGAATGCCTACGGCGACCGCATCGCGCGTATCGTGCTGTTCGGTTCCCGGGCGAGAGGGGACGCGCGCGCGGATTCCGACTACGACATCGGCCTCTTCCTGAACGACATGCAGAGTTTCGATCGCGAAGCCCAAATTCTCGCGGAAATCGAGGTCGATCTCCTCACGGCGATCGGAGCGGTCGTGAATGCCTTGCCGATGCCGGTGGACGCCTTGACCGACCGGACGGGATGGATGCGTGAGGTACGGCGCGACGGCGTCTCGCTATGACGCCGGAAGTGGCAGCCTATCTCGACAAGGCCAGAGAAGATCTGGCGGACGCGCGAAAGATCTTGGCGATACCGTTGCCGAAAGTCGCTGCCCGGAGCGCCTATTACGTCGCGTTCCATGCGGCAGAGGCTCTCCTCCTCGCGCGAACCGACCGGATTGCCAAAACCCATACGGGCCTGCGCGCGGCCCTTGCGCAGGTTCTTCCCGGTTCCGCCGGTGAAAACCGGGAACTGCTCACGTTCCTGGCACGAGCCTACAAGTTCAAGGAATTGAGCGATTACGGCATCGGCCGCGCGGCCGATGTCACCGAAGCCGAAGCGTCTTCACTGATCGAGGGAGCGACGCGCTTCCTCGATCGTGTGACAACGTTGATTACAACGCCCGATCGCGGTTCGGACCAAACCGTTTCCGAGTCTTGAAACGCCTCAGATATCCAGCTCCGACCCATCCGCGAACGCCGCCCGCTCGGTGATGAAGGCGAACCGCGCCTCGGGCTTGTTGCCCATCAGGCGTTCCACCGTGTCGCCGGTCGATTCCCGCGCCTCGTCGAGGACCGCGACGCGCAGAAGCGTGCGCTTGCGCGGGTCCATCGTCGTCTCCTTCAGCTGCGCCGGCATCATCTCGCCGAGGCCCTTGAAGCGGCCGATCTCGACCTTGCCGTTCTTGAACACGGTCTTGATGATCCGCTCCTTGTCGGCGTCGTCGCGGGCATAGGCCGACTTCGCGCCCTGGCTGATCCGGTAGAGCGGCGGGATCGCGAGGTAGAGATGGCCCTTGTCGATCAGCCGCGGCATCTGCCGGTAGAAGAAGGTGATCAGCAGCGAGGCGATGTGTGCACCGTCCACGTCCGCGTCGGTCATGATGATGACCTTGTCGTAGCGGAGATCCCCCTCGCGGAAATTGGCGCCGGTGCCGCAGCCGAGCGCCAGGGTCAGGTCCGAGATGAGCTGGTTGGCGCCGAGCTTGTCGCGGCTGGCCGAGGCCACGTTCAGGATCTTTCCCCGCAAGGGGAGCACCGCCTGGGTGGCGCGGTCGCGGGCCTGCTTGGCGGAGCCGCCGGCCGAGTCGCCCTCGACGATGAAGATCTCCGAGCCCGCCGTGCCGGCGGCCGAGCAGTCGGCGAGCTTGCCGGGGAGCCGCAGCTTGCGCGTGGCGGACTTGCGGGCGACCTCCTTCTCCTGGCGGCGGCGCAGGCGCTCCTCCGCCCGGTCGATCACCCAGTCGAGCAGCTTGTTGGCCTGGGCGGGGGAGGCCGCGAGCCAGTGGTCGAACGCGTCGCGCACCGCCGTCTCGACGATGCGGGATGCCTCCACCGTCGCGAGCTTGTCCTTGGTCTGGCCCTGGAATTCCGGCTCGCGGATGAAGACCGAGAGCATGGAGGCGCAGGTCGCCATCACGTCGTCGGTGGTCACCGCGTTCATGCGCTTGGCTTGGTTCACGCGCTCGGCGTGCTCGCGCAGGCCCCGGAGCAGGGCGACGCGAAGTCCGGATTCGTGGGTGCCGCCCTCCGGCGTCGGGATCGTGTTGCAGTAGGAATGCGAGACGCCGTCGTCGGTCACCGTCCAGGCCACCGCCCATTCGAGCGAGCCGTGCGAGCCGGGCTTCGTCACCTTGCCCGAGAAGAGGGAGTCGAGGACGAGCTCCTTCCCCTCGATGTCGCGGGCGAGGTAGTCGGAGAGGCCGCCGGGGAAGCGGTGCACGGCCTCCGCCGGCACGTCCTCCAGCCCTTCGAGCAGGGCCGGGGCGCAGCGCCAGCGGATCTCGACGCCGCCGAACAGGTAGGCCTTGGAGCGGGCCATCTTGAACAGGCGGCGCGGATCGAACTTGAGCGAGCCGAAGATCTGCGCATCGGGATGGAAGCGCACCCGCGTGCCGCGCCGGTTCTGCACCCGGCCGACCGTCTCGAGGCTTCCCGCGGCCACGCGCAGGGAAGCCTCGAGACGGT
>NZ_BPRD01000558.1 GCF_022179745.1 Methylorubrum podarium | reverse complement strand
CGAGGAGGCCGGCGCCGAGGACGAGCGCCGCCGCGAGCCGCTTCCACTGGCCGACCGCCACGAGGGCGAGGCAGACCGGCACCGCGATCGCCAGCATCGAGCCGCGGTTCTGCGCGGCGGCCAGCATCGCGCCGAGGCCAACGAAGGCGAACCAGCCCGGCCCGACCCGGACGAGGCCGACCAGGGCGAGGACGACGGCGCCGGTCAGGTGGGTCGCGAGTTCGCCCGCCCGCGCCGCGAAGAAGGGCACGTCGCCGAGGATGAAGGCGATGATCGCGAGCGGGATCGCGTAGCGCGCCAGCCAGCCGAACATCCGCATGAGCACGCCGAGCCGCCGCGGATCGTCGAGGAGGAGGGCGATCAGGACGAAGGCGTAGCCGCCGTAGAGCGCCACCGCGCCGTCGCGCAGGGCATCGACCCGGTATTCCCGCAGGCCGGCCAGCGTCCGCAGCAGCACCCAGCCCATCAGCGCGGCGACGCAGAGTGCGGGCGCGGTGGCGAGCCCGGCCCAGAGGTTGAGGCCCGTCCGCGCCCGGAACACCGCGAGCAGCCCCAGCAGGAACAGCAGCTCGCCGGCATAGAGCGGCGGCAGCCCGAGATAGGCGAAGCTCTTGCCGAAGATCATGTAGCCGGCAAACGCGATCCCGAGCGCGGCCAGGAACAGTTCGGCGAGGCGGCTCTCCCGCGGCAGGGCGTGGGCGGTCGTCGTCGTTGCCATCGTCATCCGCCCATCGACCGTCGCTCGCCGGCCTGATCGGGCGGAAGTCTTGCGGGCGCGGCGGGTCCTGACAATCGAGGCCGACAGCGCATCGGGAGCGGGCCGGCCCGTACTTCCGACGTACCCCGAACGATCGAGGAATCGGCTCCGCCCCTCCCGATGTCCGCGTGGTGCCCGCGACCGCCTCGTCTAGGGTCGCCGGGCCATCCTTCCGGCCGCCTTCCCGTCACCCGGACACAGCATGCCCGCCCTTCCGCGCGACCTCCCTGCCCTGGCCGGCGCCTGCCGCGCCGTCGTCGGGAGGGGCGCTGCCGGACCGGCCCTCTCGGTGGCCGATCAGGCGCTGGTGAGCGCGTGCAACTTCGCCACCACCATCGTTCTGGCGCACGCGCTCGGCCTGGAAGCGTTCGGCCTGTTCTCGACGGCCTGGATCGCGGTGCTGCTCACCGTCAGCCTGCAGCTCGGCCTCGTCGTCTGCCCGATGATCAGCATCGGCCCGGGACTGGGGGACGAGGCGCGGCCGGCCTATTACGCCATCGTCCTCGTCCACGAGGCTGCCTTCCTGGCGCTCGCCGGCAGCGCCGTCGCGATCGGGCTCGCTCTGGCCTTCGGCGACCGGGCGCTCGCGCTCGCGGCGGGCGCCGCCTGCGCCGCCCATCTCGCCCAGGA
>NZ_BPRD01000557.1 GCF_022179745.1 Methylorubrum podarium | reverse complement strand
CGCGGCCGAGGAGGCCGTGGCGGTCGTCGGCGCGGACGGGCGTCTGATCGGCGCCATCACCTCTCGCGACGTCGTACAGGCGCTCGCCGCGCGCCCGGGCGCGCACGGATCGTCCCAAACGGGCGCCCCGACCCTCTCGAAGCCGGCAGGAGCACATCGATGGAGTGGAACGTCCCGAAATTTCCCCTCGACACGCTCAGCGACGACGGACTCAACTGGCTCACCGACCATGGCAGCTGGCTGACCCGGGCCGTCAGCCGCAGCGTCTCCGACTGGATCGACACGCTGACCAGCGCCCTGGTCGCGGTGCCGCCGTGGATCTGCATCGCGGTCGCAGCCTTCGCCGCCTACCGCGTCGGCGGCCGCAAGATCGGGATCATGACGCTCCTCGGCCTGCTGTTCCTGTGGAACCTGCGGCTCTGGCAGGCCACGGTCGAGACCCTGGTCC
The DNA here is from genome assembly GCF_022179745.1 of Methylorubrum podarium. Taxonomy (GTDB): domain Bacteria; phylum Pseudomonadota; class Alphaproteobacteria; order Rhizobiales; family Beijerinckiaceae; genus Methylobacterium; species Methylobacterium podarium. The sequence goes on along the minus strand of NZ_BPRD01000557.1, from coordinate 3,379 downwards.
TCGTCACCATCGCGACCAGCGCGGCGCTGCTGATCGGCATCCCGGTCGGGATCTGGTTCGCGCTCAGCCGGCGGGCGTGGCGGGCCTTCTCGCCGGTGCTCGACATGATGCAGACGCTGCCGAGCTTCGTCTACCTGATCCCGGCGCTCCCCTTCTTCGGTCTCGGGGCCGTCTCGGCCTGCTTCGCGACGATCGTGTTCTCCGTGCCCCCGGTCATCCGGCTGACCGCGCTCGGCATCCGCAACGTGCCGACCGAACTCGTCGAGGCGTCGGACGCCTTCGGCGGCTCGGCGACCCAGAAGCTGTTCAAGGTGCAGCTTCCGCTCGCGCTGCCGACCATCATGGCCGGCGTCAACCAGACCATGATGCTCGCCCTCTCCATGGTCGTCATCGCCGCGATGATCGGTGCGGGCGGTCTCGGCCGCGCGGTCTGGCAATCGATCCAGCGGCTCGAGGCGGGGGCCGGGTTCGAGGCCGGCATCGGCATCGTGATCCTGGCGGTCATCCTCGACCGCGTGACCCAGGCGCTGGCGGCCCGGGCCCGTCCTCACGGTGTGGCGTGAAGACAACAGCCTTGGGACGCAAGCAACTCCTCATTGCGCCTCCGGTTTACAAAACAAACATATGACGTAGGATCGAGTCGCTCCTGATAAACCCGATAACGGGTACTTCAAGAGGGGCTTAGGCCCAGGTTCGACTTCGGTTCAAGATCGGCGCTCACCCTTAGACCAACCTGAAAGGTTCTAGTTATGCGTGCACCGGTTCTTGGAGCGATCCTCTGTCTCGCGCTGGTCCAGACGCCGGCCGAGGCGGCGGGCAAGGAGGTCCGGCTCGCCTACGTCGAGTGGGCCGATGCCGTGGTCGCCACCGACATCCTCAAGCAGGTGCTGGAGGAGAAGGGCTACCAGGTGAAGACGATTCCCCTCGCCGCGGCCGCCATGTGGCAGGCCGTGGCGAACGGCGACGCGGATGCGAGCGTGGCGGCCTGGCTGCCGGTCACGCAGGCGGCCTATTACGAGAAGCTGAAGAACCGTCTCGAACTGATCGGCCCGAACGTCACCGGCGCCAAGATCGGCTGGGCCGTGCCCGCCTCCTCGCCCCTGAACTCCATCGAGGACCTGAAGACCAAGGCGGCGGACGTCGATGGCAAGGTGATCGGCATCGATCCCGGCGCGGGCCTAATGAAGAGCTCGGAAGCCGCGATCAAGGCCTACGGCCTTCCGGTCAAGCTGGTCGACGGCAGCGACGCCACGATGACCAGCGCGCTCAAGGACGCGATCCGGCGCAAGCAGGACATCGTCGTCACCGCCTGGACGCCGCACTGGATGTTCGCGCGCTACGAGCTGAAGTACCTCGCCGACCCCAAGAAGGTCTTCGGTGAGGACGAGAGCGTGAACACCCTCGCCCGCAAGGGACTGAAGGACGACATGCCCGAGGTCTACAAGATCCTCACCAAGTTCAAGCTCACCGTCAAGGAAGAAGAGGCGGTGATGGCGGAGAACGAGGAGAAGGGCGCCGACCACGTCGCCAATGCCGCGAAATGGATCAAGCAGCACCGCGAGACGGTCGATGGTTGGCTGAAGTAAGCGCACCGATCGGGACAGAAGAACGACAGGACACAGCTCGGACGGCGGCTCGGGAACTCAGGAAGAGGGGTCGGGGGACATGACGGCGAACGGTTTGGCGGCGGCCCTGGTGGTCTGTGCCGCGGGGGTGATGCTGTGCCCATCGATGGCCGCGGCGCAGGCGCAGCGCCCGGTCGAGGTCGATGCCGAGCCCAGCCAGGTCAACCGCGAGCAGCCGGTCGCGGTCCCCGATCCCAGTTCCGCGCCCGATTCCCTCAGCAATTTCGATCTGGCGCCGCCGAAGGGCAAGACCGACACGGGCACCTTCACCTTCGGCGGCGCCATCCGCGCCCGCTACGACTGGCGCTTCGACGACGCCAGCCGCGGCGGCGTCCGCAAGGCGACGGAACATTTCGACTTCGACACCCTCGCGCTCAAGGCCGCCTACGATTCCGACACGATCTTCGGCGCGGCGCAGTACCGGTTCTACGGCGGCAGCTCGATCTACGGACCCCGCAACGGCTATCGCGGCTATCCGGGCGAGGTCCACTTCCCGATGTGGGCCTATATCGGCTACAAGTTCACCAAGGAAGACAGCATCACCGTCGGCCTCAACCAATCGCCGTTCGGCCTGACCCCGTATTTCGGCACGAGCTTCCTCGAAACCCTCGGCTTCACCATGGGCCTGGAGGAGGTCTACAATTTCGGCGTCAAGTTCTCGCATGTCGAGCCGGACTTCAACTATCAGGTCGGCTTCTATCCGGGCGCCAACCCGAACGCCTTCGGCCTCAGCCTCGACAGCGCGCGCTACTCGACCAACATCGTCCGCGCCGATTCCTACGTCACGAACGGGACCAGCAACGCCGAGCAGAACATGTTCATCGGCCGGGCCGAGTACTTCGTCCTCAAGAACGACACCGCCTCGCTCGCGTTCGGCGCCTCGATCTGGCACTCGGACATCTACAATTTCGACACGCGCCAGACCGGCACCAAGCAGCTCGAAGGCCTGCACGCGCTGGGCACCTACGGCCCCTGGGGCTTCAAGGCCATCTATGTCCGCCAGGACATCGACCCCAAGAACCCCTTCCGCAACGACCTGATCACGGTCGGCGGCTTCGACTTCTCGTACAATCTGGCGACGCACGGCAACTTCGTGTCGACCGAGGTGACCTACAAGGTTCCCGATCCGATCGGTCCCTTCACCGTGGTGCCCTTCGTCGGCTACAGCGCCTTCTACAAGGACAAGGCGAGCTTCAAGACCAGCGAGCGCTTCACCCTCGGCGGGGCCTGGACGCTGACGGCCGACCCGAACCTGATCATCTACACCGAGGCCGCCATCGGCCGGAACGACCCCTATGTCGGCGTCGGCGAGTTCAACAACGGCCTCGCCCAAGGCGGCGAGAACCGCTGGAAGTCGCGGTTCATCATGAATATCGGCTATTATTTCTAGAGCATCGTCCCGAACGATGGTTGCCGGCTCTGCCGGCGACGACCGTTGAATTCCGGCTGCCGCACGACCTATCGGCGCTTCAAGGGACGCCAGCCATCCACCTAAGGGGGCGAGCCCGTTGCCCGCGCCCTCGGTTCTCGTCGCCCGCTCAGATGACGAACGTCGCACCATCATCGGGCGCGTAGAAGGCGATGCCCTCGTAGCGGAAGTCGGGCAGGTTGGCCCTCACCTGATCGCGCTCGGCCTCCGAGATGGTGAAGAAGTGCCCGTTCGTCTTCGCGTTGAAGAATCGGTACACCGCCTCCGTGGCCGCGCCCTGATCCGTTTCGAAGGCATAGGAGCCGACGCCCTCGTAGCGGAAGTC
>NZ_BPRD01000556.1 GCF_022179745.1 Methylorubrum podarium | reverse complement strand
GCGTCGAGACCGGCGGCTGCCCGCACACGGCGATCCGCGAGGACGCCTCGATCAATCTCGCGGCGGTGGCGGAGATGCGCCGCCGCTTCCCCCGGCTCGACCTCGTCCTGATCGAATCCGGCGGCGACAACCTTGCGGCGACCTTCTCGCCGGAGCTCGCCGACATCACCCTCTACGTCATCGACGTGGCGGGCGGCGAGAAGATCCCGCGGAAGGGGGGCCCCGGTATCACCCGCTCGGACCTGCTCATCGTCAACAAGACCGACCTCGCCCCGCTGGTCGGGGCCGACCTCTCGGTGATGGAGGCCGACACGCAGCGGATGCGCGGCCCGCGGCCCTACGTCTTCGCCTCGCTGCGCGAAGGGCACGGGGCGGATACGGTGGCGCGCTTCATCGTCGAGGCCGGCGGGCTGGGGTGACGTCGTTTCAGGAGATGCGCGGCTGCACCCCCTGTTCTCACGACGGCGCCGAGCGGCGGAACGCGTCGCGCTCCTCCAGCACCTCGATCAGGTCGAGCACGCGCACGACCTGTCCCGACACGTCCCACCAGGGCGGCAGGCGGCGCGAGGCCGGGACCGGATGGTGCCGCACCGCCTCCACGAGGAAGGCGGTCTCCGGCAGCGGCGGCGCGGACAGACCTGCCGTGCGGCCCGCGGGCAGGACGGCGCGGGCGAGAAGACCGGCCTTCCGGGCGCCGCTCACGCGGGCGCGCCGGGTGACCGAGTCGAGCCCGTTCGCCTCCACCGCGCGGCCGATCTCCGCGTAGATCGTGCCGGCGGCGCGGATCGCCGGGCGGCAACCGAGGGGAAGCGCGGCAATGCCGGGCTCGGCGCGGGCGTAGAGCCCCTCGGCCGCCACCAGCAGGTCGGCCACGACGCGCCGCAGGCCCGGGCTGAGGCTCGGATCAGCGAGGAAGGCGTCCGGATCGATCCCGGCGGCGTCGAGCCAGCTCCGCGGCAGGTAGAGGCGCCCGGCGCGGGCATCCTCGCCGACGTCGCGGGCGATGTTGGTGAATTGCATCGCCACGCCGAGGTCGCAGGCGCGGGCGAGCGCGTCCGCGTCGCGCACGCCCATCACCAGCGTCATCATCGCTCCGACCGTCCCCGCGACGCGGGCGGCGTAGGCGGCGAGATCCGACAGGGTGTCGTAGCGCCGTCCTTCGATGTCCCAGGCGAATCCTTCGAGCAGCGTCCGCGGCAGCGCCTCGGGGATGGCGTGGCGGGTGATGACCTCGGCAAGCGCGCGGTCGGCCGGGTGGTCGGCGGGCCGGCCGGCGATGGCGGCGCTCAGCCGCCGCTCCAGGCGGGCGAGGGACGCGGCGCGGTTGCCGCCCGCCTCGTCCACCGCGTCGTCGGAGAGGCGGCAGAAGGCGTAGAGGCCGTAGGCCGACATTCGCACCGCGGGCGGCAGCAGCATCGAGGCGGCGAAGAAGCTTTTCGAGCCGGCGCGGATCGCGGCCCGGCAGGCAGCCAGATCGTCGGCACTGGGGATGGCGGGGTCAGGCACGAACACGGGCATCCGGCACCACGGAATCGAGGACACGGGCCGAGGAGAGCACGCCCGGCAATCCGGCGCCGGGATGCGTCCCCGCGCCGACGAGGAAGAGGTTCGCCACGTCCTCCGACCGATTGTGCGGGCGGAACCACGCCGATTGCGTCAGCACCGGTTCCAGCCCGAAGCCCGAGCCGCGGAAGCTGAGGAAGTCGTCGGAAAAGTCCTGCGGCGTCGTCACACGCGAGGTGACGAGGGCATCGGAGAGCCCCGGCAGCACCGAGCCTTCGAGGAAGCGGGCGATCCGCTGGCGATAGGGCTCGGCGCATTGCGCCCAGTCCTGGCCGCCGGCGAGG
>NZ_BPRD01000555.1 GCF_022179745.1 Methylorubrum podarium | reverse complement strand
CGTCTCGGCGCTGGCCGAGACCAACCGCCCGCCCTTCGACCTGCCGGAGGCCGAGTCGGAGCTCGTGGCGGGCTACATGGTCGAGTATTCCTCGACCCCGTACCTGCTGTTCATGCTCGGCGAGTACGTGGCGATCATGACCATGTGCGCGCTCGGCACCGTCCTCTTCCTGGGCGGCTGGCTCTCGCCGATTCCGTTCGTGCCCTTCACCTGGGTGCCCGGCGTGATCTGGTTCGCGCTCAAGGCCAGCTTCCTGTTCTTCATGATCGCCATGGTGAAGGCCATGGTGCCCCGCTACCGCTACGACCAGCTCATGCGGCTCGGCTGGAAGGTCTTCCTTCCGCTCTCGCTGATCTCGGTCATCGTCGTCGCCTTCGTCCTCAAGCTCACCGGCCTCGCGCCGGGCGCTTGAACCTCACGAAATTGGAGATCGCGCCGTGCAGCTCGATCAGGTCGCCAGAAGCCTTCTCCTGAAGGAGTTCGTGTCGGGGTTCTTCCTCGCCATGAAATACTTCTTCAAGCCGAAGGCCACGATCAACTACCCCTTCGAGATGGGCCATCGCGGACCGCGCTTCCGCGGCGAGCACGCGCTGCGCCGCTATCCCAACGGCGAGGAGCGCTGCATCGCCTGCAAGCTCTGCGAGGCGATCTGCCCGGCCCAGGCCATCACCATCGAGGCGGGCCCCCGCCGCAACGACGGCACGCGGCGCACCACGCGCTACGACATCGACATGGTGAAGTGCATCTATTGCGGCATGTGCCAGGAGGCCTGCCCGGTGGATGCCATCGTCGAGGGGCCGAACTTCGAGTTCTCGGTCGAGACCCGCGAGGAGCTGCTCTACGACAAGCAGAAGCTGCTCGAGAACGGCGATCGCTGGGAGCGCGAGATCGCCCGCAACATCGCGATGGACGCGCCCTACCGCTAGTCCGCCGCCGGTTGTGCCTTGCACAGCCCAGTTCTATAGACGGGCCGCCGCCTGCGGCCGAGGGTCCACCGAGGCAGAAGGGAGCCGCTCGACCGAGCGGCCGATGCTGAAAATCGCATGACCGCAGCCGCCGCCTTCTTCTATCTCTTCGCGGGCCTCGCCGTGGCCTCGGGCTTCATGGTGATCGCTGCCAGGAACCCGGTCACCTCGGTGTTGTTCCTGATTCTCGCCTTCGTGAACGCCGCCGGGCTGTTCGTGCTGATGGGCGCCGAGTTCCTGGCGATGATCCTCGTCGTCGTCTATGTCGGCGCCGTGGCGGTGCTGTTCCTCTTCGTCGTGATGATGCTCGACGTGGACTTCGCCGCCCTCCGCCAGGGCTTCCAGCGCTACCTGCCGATCGGCGGCCTGATCGGGGCGATCTTCCTGATCGAGTTGCTCCTCGTCGTCGGCACCTGGACTATCGATCCGGGCCTCGTGCAGGCGCCGCTCGGCCGCGCCGCCCACGGCGAGACCGCCACCAACACCGAGGCGCTCGGCCGGGTGCTCTACACGGACTACGTCTACGCCTTCCAGATCGCCGGCCTGATCCTGCTGGTGGCGATGATCGGCGCGATCGTACTGACCCTGCGCGAGCGCACCGGCGTGAAGCGCCAGAACATCTCCGTGCAGAACGCCCGCACCCAGGCGATGGCGGTCGATACCATCAAGGTGCCCTCGCGGCAGGGCGTGGAGGTCTGAGGCCGATGATCGGATTGAGCCACTACCTGACGGTCGCCGCGATCCTGTTCACGCTCGGCGTGCTCGGCATCTTCATCAACCGCAAGAACGTCATCGTCATCCTGATGTCGGTCGAGCTGATCCTGCTCGCCGTGAACATCAACCTCGTCGCCTTCTCGACCCACCTCAACGACATCACCGGACAGGTCTTCGCCCTGTTCGTGCTGACGGTCGCCGCGGCCGAGGCCGCGATCGGGCTCGCGATCCTGGTGGTGTTCTTCCGCAACCGCGGCTCCATCGCCGTCGAGGACGTGAGCATGATGAAGGGCTGACGGCTCCCCCGCGCCGCCCCTTCGTCCGCCTGCTGCGAGGCAATCGAATTCTATGTATCACGCGATCGTCTTCTTCCCGCTGATCGGTGCCCTGATCGCCGGCCTGTTCGGCCGGCGCATCGGCGCGCGGATGAGCGAGCTCGTGACGACGGGCTGCCTCGCCTTCGCAGCCCTGCTGTCCTGGGGCGCCTTCTTCCTCGTCACCGGCGACGGCCGCGCCGAGACGGTGCCCGTCGCGCAATGGTTCTCGGCCGGCGACCTCGTGGTCGACTGGGCCTTCAAGGTCGACACGCTGACGGCGGTGATGCTCGTCGTCGTGACCTCGGTCTCGACCCTCGTGCACCTCTACTCCATCGGCTACATGCACGAGGATCCGCACCGGCCGCGCTTCTTCGCCTACCTGTCGCTGTTCACCTTCGCCATGCTGATGCTGGTGACCGCCGACAACCTCGTGCAGATGTTCTTCGGCTGGGAGGGCGTCGGCCTCGCCTCCTACCTGCTGATCGGCTTCTGGTACGAGAAGCCCTCGGCGAATGCGGCGGCGATGAAGGCCTTCATCGTCAACCGCGTCGGCGATTTCGGCTTCTCGCTCGGCATCTTCCTGGTGTTCGTCCTCACCGGTTCGGTGGGGTTCGACGCCATCTTCGCCAAGGCGCCGGAGCTGAAGGACGCGACCTTCCACTTCCTTGGGGCTGACTGGCACGCCCTGACGCTCGCCTGCCTGCTCCTGTTCATGGGCGCCATGGGCAAGTCGGCGCAGTTCCTGCTGCACACCTGGCTCCCCGACGCGATGGAGGGCCCGACCCCGGTCTCGGCGCTCATCCACGCCGCCACCATGGTCACCGCCGGCGTGTTCATGGTCGCCCGCCTGTCGCCGCTGTTCGAGCTGGCGCCGACCGCGCTCACCGTCGTCACCGTCATCGGCGGCATCACCGCCTTCTTCGCGGCGACCGTCGGCCTCGTGCAGAACGACATCAAGCGGGTCATCGCCTACTCGACCTGCTCGCAGCTCGGCTACATGTTCGTCGGCCTTGGCGTCGGGGCCTACGCCACCGGCGTGTTCCACCTCTTCACCCACGCCTTCTTCAAGGCGCTGCTGTTCCTCGGGGCCGGCTCGGTCATCCACGCGATGCACCACGAGCAGGACATGCGGAACATGGGCGGCTTGCGCCCCTACATCCCCTTCACCACGGCGATGATGACGATCGGCACGCTCGCGCTGATCGGCTTCCCCTTCACCGCCGGCTACTATTCCAAGGACGCGATCATCGAGGCGGCCTACATGTCCGACCGCCCGGGCCACGTGCTGGCGTTCCTCGCCACCGTGATCGCCGCGCTGATGACCTCGTTCTACTCCTGGCGGCTGTTCTTCCTCACCTTCGAGGGCCCGCAGCGCTGGGCGGCGCACGGCGCCCACGGCCACGACGCGCATGACGATCACGCGCATGACGACCATGCGCACGCCGATCACGGGCATGGCGCGCACGCCCACGCGGCGACCGCGCACCAGGCCGACGGCGCGCCGGGCCACCACGAGGGCGTTGCCCACGACGACAAGGGACACGACGTCGAGCCCACCTCGCACAGCGCGATCGAGCATCACGACGACCACGCCCACAAGCCGCACGAGAGCCCGCTCGTGATGACGATCCCGCTCGGCATCCTGGCGTTCGGTGCCCTGTTCGCCGGCCTGATCTTCAAGGACCGCTTCATCGGGCACGACATGGACAAGTTCTGGGGCCACGCGCTCCCGCACGGGTCCGGCAACGACATCATGCACAAGATCCACGACGCGCCGGGCTGGGTCGCCGCCTCGCCCTTCGTGATGCTGGTGCTCGGCTTCCTCCTGGCCTTCTGGATGTATCTCCGCCGGCCCGACATGCCGCACCGCCTCGCCGAGTCTCAGCCGATCCTGTACCGCTTCCTGCTCAACAAGTGGTACTTCGACGAGATTTACGACCGGATCTTCGTGCGGCCGGCCAAGAACTTCGGCCTGTTCCTCTGGAAGGAGGGCGACGGCCGCATCATCGACGGCTTCGGCCCGAACGGCATCTCGGCGCGCGTGGTCGATATCACCCGCGGCATGGTCCGCCTGCAGACCGGCTACGTCTACCACTACGCCTTCGTGATGCTCGTCGGGGTCGCCGGCCTGATCACCTGGTACCTCGTCTCCGGCGTGCCTGGGGGGACCCACTGATGCTCGGCCTCGGTCTTCTCTCCGGGCTCCTGATCGTCCCGCTCGCGGGCGCCGCCTTCATCCTGACCCTGGGTGAGGAGACGGCGGCGGTGAAGCGCAACGCCCGCTGGGCGGCGCTGATCACCACGATCGTCACCTTCCTGCTCTCGCTGGTGGCCTGGGCCCGCTACGACATCGCGAGCCCGAGCTTCCAGCTCGTCGAGAGCCATGCCTGGCTCGCCGAGACGATCCGGTTCAAGCTCGGCGTCGACGGCTTCTCGATGCCGCTGATCCTGCTGACCACCTTCCTGATGCCGTTCTGCATCGGGGCCTCGTGGCTCTCGGTCGAGAACCGGGTCAAGGAGTACTTCGTCGCCTTCCTCGTCCTCGAGACGACGATGATCGGCGTGTTCTGCGCCCTCGACCTCGTGCTGTTCTACCTGTTCTTCGAGGCCGGCCTGATCCCGATGTTCCTCATCATCGGCATCTGGGGCGGAAAGCGGCGCATCTACGCGAGCTTCAAGTTCTTCCTCTACACCCTGCTCGGCTCGGTGCTGATGCTGCTCGCCATCATGGCGATGTACTGGGAGGCCGGCACCACCGACATCCCGACGCTGCTCGCGCACCGCTTCCCCGTCGGCCTGCAATGGTGGCTGTGGCTCGCCTTCTTCGCGAGCTTCGCGGTGAAGATGCCGATGTGGCCGGTCCATACCTGGCTCCCCGACGCCCACGTCGAGGCGCCGACGGCGGGCTCGGTGATCCTGGCGGGCATCCTGCTCAAGATGGGCGGCTACGGCTTCATCCGGATCTCGCTGCCGATGCTGCCGGACGCCTCCGCCTCCTTCGCGCCGCTCGTCTTCGCCCTGTCGGTGATCGCGATCATCTTCACCTCGCTCACCGCGATGATGCAGACCGACATCAAGAAGCTGATCGCCTACTCGTCGGTGGCGCATATGGGCTTCGTCACGCTCGGCCTGTTCACCCTGAACGAGCAAGGCATCCAGGGCGCGCTGTTCCTGATGATCTCCCACGGCATCGTCTCGGGCGCGCTCTTCCTCTGCGTCGGCGTCGTCTACGACCGGATGCACACCCGCGAGATCGCGGCCTATGGCGGCCTCGTGAAGCGGATGCCGCTCTACGCCGCGGCGATGATGGTCTTCACCATGGCCAATGTCGGCCTGCCCGGCACGTCGGGCTTCGTCGGCGAGTTCCTGGCGATGATGGGCGCCTTCCGCACCAACCCGACGGTGGCGTTCTTCTCGGTCTTCGGCATCATCCTCTCGGCCGGCTACGCGCTTTGGCTCTACGCCCGGGTGATCTACGGCAAGCTCGACAAGCCGAACCTCCAGGGTATCCTCGATCTCGACCTGCGCGAGAAGATCATCATCGCGCCGCTCGTCGCGCTGACGATCTGGTACGGCGTCCATCCGGCCCCCGTGCTCGACACCTTCGCGCCCTCGACCGAGGCGCTAATGCAGAACATGCGCACGGCGCTCGCCAACACGCAGACCGCGGAAGCCGCCGCCAAGGCCGCGAAGCTCGCGGCGGCGGACAACATGGCTGGACCCGAGTCCCAGAAAACCATCGAGGCCGCCGCGCGATGACCCCGATCCAGTCCGTCCTGCCGGCGATCACGCCGGTCCTGCCGGAGATCGTCCTGAGCGTCGGCGCTCTGCTGCTCGTCCTCTACGGGGCGTGGCGCGGCGAGCGCTCGTCCGAGGGCGTCAACGTCGGCGCGTTGATCCTCCTGATCTTCACCTTCTTCCTCGTCGTCTCGCAGACGGGCAACGTGACGACGCTGAACGGCGCCTTCATCGCCGACCCGTTCGCGCGGGTGATGAAGTCGCTGATCCTGATCGGCTCGGCAGCGACCATCCTGCTCTCGCGCGACTATTTCCAGCGCGAGCGCATCGACCGGTTCGAGTACCCGATCCTGATCGTGCTCTGCACCATCGGCATGCTGGTGATGGCCTCGGCCAACGACCTGATCTCGCTCTATCTCGGGCTGGAGCTGCAATCGTTGGCCGCCTACGTCATCGCCGCCTTCCACCGCGACGACGTGAAGTCCACCGAAGCCGGCCTGAAGTACTTCGTGCTCGGCGCGCTCTCGTCGGGCATGCTGCTCTACGGCGCCTCGCTGGTCTACGGCTTCACCGGCACGGTCTCCTTCCCCGGCATCGTGACGGCGCTGAATGGTCCGTCGAGCTTCGGCATCGTGCTCGGCATCGTGTTCGTGGCCGCCGGCGTCGCCTTCAAGCTCGCGGCGGTCCCGTTCCACATGTGGACGCCGGACGTCTACGAGGGCTCGCCGACGCCGGTCACCGCCTTCTTCGGCTCCGCGCCGAAGGTCGCCGCCATGGCGATGACGGTGCGCGTCTTCATCGGCGCCTTCCCCGACGTCACGGCGGTCTGGCAGCAGATCATCGTGTTCATCTCGATCGCCTCCATGGCGCTCGGTTCGTTCGCCGCCATCGGTCAGCGCAACATCAAGCGCCTGATGGCCTATTCCTCCATCGGCAATGTCGGCTACGCCCTGATCGGGCTCGCCGCCGGCTCGGAGGAGGGCGTGCGCGGCGTGATCATCTACATGGTGATCTACCTCGCGATGACGCTCGGCGCCTTCGCGGTGCTGCTGTCCCTGCGCCGCAAGGACAAGATGTTCGAGACGATCGACGATCTCTCAGGGCTCTCGCGCACCCATCCGTGGCTGGCCTTCTGCCTCGCCGCGATGATGTTCTCGCTGGCCGGCATCCCGCCGCTCGCCGGGTTCTTCGCGAAGTTCTACGTCTTCGCCGCCGCCATCAAGGCGGGGCTCGTCACGCTCGCCGTCGTCGGCGTGGTGACCTCGGTCGTGGGTGCCTTCTACTACCTGCGCCTCGTCAAGGTGATGTATTTCGACGAGGCCAGGGCTCCCTACGAGCGGATACCGCCGGGCTCGGCCATCGTGCTCGGCGTGTCGAGCGCGGTCGTGGTGCTGTTCTTCCTCGTCCCGGCCCCGCTGGTCGCGGCGGCGGGCGACGCCGCCAAGGCGCTGTTCTGAGGCGGATGCAGTTCCGGCTGAGCCAAGCCGCCCGGTCCGAGGGACACCGGCTTCACAGCCACGACCGGCTCGACTCGACCAACAGCGAGGCCCTGCGCCTCGCCCGCGGCGGCGAGGCGGGCCCGCTCTGGGTCACGACCCAACGCCAGGAGGCGGGCCGCGGCCGCCGCGGCAACGCGTGGACCTCGCCGGAGGGCAACCTCGCCGCGAGCCTGCTGCTGCCGGTGGCCGGCGTGGCGCCGGAGATGGTCGCGACGCTGGGATTCGTCGCCGGTTGCGCCCTCGTGGACGCGCTGCGCGATGCTTGCCGTGTTAGCCCCTCTCCCCGCACGCGGGGAGAGGGTCGCGACGACCCTGTCGTCGTCGCGACGAGCGGTAGCGAGGGTGAGGGGGCTTCGAAGGATGAGGCTCGTCCTGATGCGCCCCCTCACCACCGCCTGCCGGCTCGCTTCGGCGACGACGGGGTCGCCGAAGCCCTCTCCCCG
>NZ_BPRD01000554.1 GCF_022179745.1 Methylorubrum podarium | reverse complement strand
TCACCTCGGTCGACCGCGACCGGTTCCTGGTCCGGCCGAAGCTGCACTGACCGGGCCGGCTCCCGGTCCCTGCCCCGACGCGCAGGCCGACGACCCGGCGACCCCTTCGTCGGAATGCGCTCCGGGCGAAGGGTCGGCGAAGGGTCGGCGGAGGATCACACGATGAGGAAATCCGTGTGGTCGAGGGCGGCGTGGTTGTCCAGCACCGCGATCAGGACGGCCTCCTTCTTCCCGCTGCCGTCGGCGTCGTAGAACAGCTCGCCGGTCTTCTGCTTGTAGAGGATGCGGTCGTCGGCATCCGCCCTGGCCGCCTTGGCCGGGCCGAGTTCCTTGAACTGCTCGGGGGCCAGCACGCCGGTCTCGAGGCGGCGGAAGACAGCGTGGTCGAGGTGGAACACGTCCTCCTGCGACGCGAAATCCCTGACGTGATCGACGTTGCCGGGGCCGGGCCGGGTCTCGAACACGAAGCTGTCGGCGCCCTCCCCGCCCGTGAGCCGGTCGGAGCCGAGCCCGCCCGCGAGGCGGTCGCCGCCGCCGCCGCCATCGAGCTCGTTGTCGCCGGCATTGCCGATGAGCGTCTGGCCGAACGCGTTGCCGGCGAGGGAGAGGGGCGCGCAGCCGGTGCCCCGGGCGAGTTGCAGGGTTTCGATTTCCTGGCCGGGGTCGAGCGCGTAGCTGCTCGTCGCCACGACCCGGTCGGCGCCCTGTCCCCGGCCCTCGAACACGCGGTCGCCGGGCCTGTCGACGAAGTAGGTGTCGTCGCCGGCCCCGCCCACCAGCGTGTCCGCGCCGCGCCCGCCGCGCAGGACGTCGTCTCCCGCATCGCCGAACAGCCGGTCGGCGCCGGCCGTGCCGACGAGCGTGTCGTCGCCGCCGAAGCCCAGGACCGGGTTGCCGCTGCCGTCGGCCTCCAGCCGGTCGGCGTCCCGGCCGCCGACGATGAAGGCGACGCCCTCGCCCTTGTTCAGGAAGCCGTAATCGATCCCGGTCGCCTGGCTCGCCGCGGCCACCAGGTTGTCGAAGGCGGCGGCCGGCGTCCCCGCCGCCGGACGGCCCGCGAGTTCCTGGAAGAAGCGCGCGTAGGCGTCGAGGCCGAGATCCTCGTAGACCTGGTAGAGCAGGGAGGCGGCCAGGTCCGCGGCGCCCCAGTTGTTGGCGTTCGGCACGCCGGTCGCCGCGCCCAGCGTGTTGGCGAGCGTGAAGCCCTCTCCCTGGAAGAAGGTCTGCGCCAGGTCTTCGAGGATGGATTGCTTGAACTCGCCGAAGGGCAGCGCCCCGAACGCGCCGCCGGGGATGCCGGCCTCCTGCATCGACACGAACCGGTTGGCGATCGCGAAGCCCGTGACGAAGGCGTCCACCTGCCCGAGCTGCGGACCGTAGAACCAGAAGTTTCGCCCCAGTTCGTAGAAGACGGTCTGCTCGAAGGTGCCGTCCGCGGCCGCGCCGGCGTAGAGCTGGTCGAAGGCGGCGGTCGTGAGCTCGATGCCGGTGGCGCCGAGGAAGCCGATCGCGCTCGCGGCGCCCCCGAGGGCGGTGGGCACCTCGGCGATCGTCAGCAGGCCGTTGTAGAGCTTGTACGGCGCCGGGGCCTGACCGGTCAGCGCGCGATAGACGTCGAAGGCCGCGTCGATCCTGTTCAGGATGTCCTCCACGACCTCGCCGTCGAGGTCGTCGGCCGCCGTCAGGAGCGCGACGCGCTGCCCCTGCCACGGATAGAGCGAGACGAGGTAGCCGTCGTACGCGGCGTAGGGCAGCGCCCCATCGGGAGAGATCGCCATTGCCGTCCGCTCCGCTTGTCCGGCCCGGATGTCGGGAATGCGGGCAACGCTAATGCGGGCGCGGCCTCGGTCCACCCGCCGCGACGTGGCACCCGTGGGCAATTGCGGGTTAATACCCATCGGCGCCGGCTCCGACCGACGGTCGGAGCCGGCGCGTTCGGCGGACGCCCGCCGTCGCGCGGGCTCGTGGGAGGGCAGGCCCATGACGGCCGCCGCCGCGGCCTCCGGGCATCGTCCCGAAAGCGCAGATCCGGGCTTTCGCTTCGCTCGACGCCTCGGCTCGGGCCGAGGCCCGTTGCACGGCGCGCTCTTCGCACCCGGTCGGCGGCGCCATCGCTATGCCAGTGATGGCGTGTCGCGCTCGCGCGCATTGATCGCGGGCCGGCGTGGTTCTATCCCGTCGCGATGACGAACCCGATCCACATCGTCGGCGGCGGCCTCGCCGGGTCCGAGGCCGCCTGGCAGGTCGCGCAGGGTGGCCGCGCCGTCGTGCTGCACGAGATGCGGCCCCATCGCGGCACCGACGCCCACCAGACCGACGGGCTGGCCGAACTGGTCTGCTCCAACTCCTTCCGCTCGGACGACGCCAACGGCAACGCCGTCGGCCTGCTGCATCAGGAGATGCGCAGCCTCGGCTCCCTGATCATGCGCGCGGCGGACGCGAACCAAGTCCCCGCGGGCGGGGCGCTCGCCGTCGATCGCGAGGGGTTTTCGCGCGCCGTCACCGCGGCGCTCGAAGCGCATCCCAACATCACGATCGTCCGCGAGGAGGTCGCGGGGCTGCCGCCGGAGGCGTGGGGCTCGACCATCCTCGCCACCGGCCCCCTCACCTCCCCGGCGCTGGCCGAGGCCGTCGGGACGCTGACGGGCCGGGAATCGCTCGCCTTCTTCGACGCCATCGCCCCGATCGTCCACCGCGACTCGATCGATATGGGCAAGGCCTGGTTCCAGTCCCGCTACGACAAGGCGGGTCCCGGCGGCACCGGGGCGGACTACCTCAACTGCCCGATGGACCGGGAGCAGTACGAGGCCTTCGTCGCCGCGCTGATCGCGGGCGAGAAGACGGCGTTCAAGGAGTGGGAGGCGACCACCCCCTATTTCGACGGCTGCCTGCCGATCGAGGTGATGGCCGAGCGCGGCCCCGAGACCCTGCGCCACGGGCCGATGAAGCCGGTCGGGCTCACCAATCCGCACAACCCGACGGTGAAGGCCTACGCCATCGTCCAGCTGCGCCAGGACAACGCGCTGGGCACCCTGTTCAACATGGTGGGCTTCCAGACGAAGCTCCGCCACGCCGAGCAGATCCGGATCTTCCGCACGATTCCGGGGCTGGAGAACGCCGAGTTCGCCCGGCTCGGGGGCTTGCACCGCAACACCTATCTCGACAGCCCGCGCCTGCTCGACGCGACCCTGCGGCTGAAGGTGCGGCCGCAGCTGCGCTTCGCCGGCCAGATCACCGGCTGCGAGGGCTATGTCGAGAGCGCCGCGGTCGGGCTGATGGCCGGCCGCTACGCGGTGGCCGAAGCGGAGGGCGGCGCGCTCGCCCCCCTGCCCCCGACCACCGCGCTCGGGGCGCTGATCGGCCACATCACCGGCGGCCATCTCGCGGCGAACGAGGCGGCGGAGGCGAACGCGCCCCGCTCGTTCCAGCCGATGAACGTGAATTTCGGGCTGTTCCCGCCGCTGGAGCGGATGCCGCGCAACGAGACGGGCAAGCGCCTGCGCGGCCCCGAGAAGGCGGCGCTCAAGAAGCGCGCGCTGACCGACCGGGCGCGGGACGACCTCGCCGCCTGGATCGCGGGCGAAGGGCTTCCGCACGCGGCGGAGTAGAACGCGGCTTCGCCCGGCGTCGGGGCGCTGCCCGGACCACCCGCCGAAGGGCCGTGCGGCCCTTTGGAATCCCAGGATTTAGAATGGGCCGGGCTTCGACCAGACGGTGTGGTTGACCTGATCGATATAGGACAGGACGATCCGCACCACCTTGGTCGAGACCGCGCCGCCCTGGTAATCCGGGACGGAGCCCGCGAAGCGGCGACCCTCGCCGATGCCGTCGCGCACCGCGCGCACCGCCTCGACGAGGGAGACCTTGCCGAGCGGCGCCACGATCAGCGTGCCGGCATCCATGCCCTCGGGCCGCTCGTGCGCGTCGCGAAAGGTGACCGCCGGCAGGTCGAGGAGCGCGGCCTCCTCGGCGATGGTGCCGCTGTCCGACAGGACGCAGTGGGCGCTCGTCTGGAGCTTCACGTAGTCGATGAAGCCGAAGGGCGGCAGGAAGCGCACGCTGTCCGGGAGCGCGAGGTCGCCCACCGCCTCCAGCCGGGCACGGGTGCGCGGATGGGTCGAGACGACGATGGGCAGGCCGAAGGCGGCGTGCAGGCGGCCGAGCTCTTCCAGGAAGACCCGCAGCCGGGCCGGCGAATCGACGTTCTCCTCGCGGTGGGCGGAGACGATGAAGAACCGGTCCGGCTCGAGCCCGAGCCGGGCCAGCACGTCGGAGGCCTCGATCTTCGGGCGGAATTCGGCGAGCACCTCTTCCATGTGCGAGCCGACCTTGAAGATGCGCTGCGCCGGCAGCCCCTCCGCCAGGAGGTAGCGGCGGGCATGCTCGGTCAGCACGAGGTTGACGTCGCTCAAGTGGTCGATGACCTTGCGGTTGATCTCCTCCGGCACCCGCGGGTCGAAGCAGCGGTTGCCCGCCTCCATGTGGAAGATCGGGATCTTGCGCCGCTTGGCCGGGATCACCGCGAGCCCCGAATTGGTGTCGCCGTAGATCAGCACCGCGTCGGGCTGTTCCTGTTCGAAGACGGCGTCGGCGCGCTCGATCACCCGGGCGATCGTCGCCGCCGCGTTCGGTCCGGCCGCTTCGAGGAAGTGGTCGGGCCGGCGTATGCCGAGGTCGTCGAAGAAGACCTGATTGAGCTCGTAATCGTAGTTCTGGCCGGTATGGACCAGAACGTGGTTCGTCAGCCGGTCCAGCGCCCGGATCACGAGCGACATCTTGACCAGTTCGGGCCGGGTCCCGACCAGGGTGAGGATCTTGCGCAAGGGTCTCGTCCCGAGTCGGAAGCTACGAAGCGGCCCGCGCCCGCCTGTCGGGCTTCAGGGCTTGCTGGATGTAGTCGAGCTTCATCAACAGATCGATGATCTGCTGCTGGTTCATCCGCTGCGTGTTGTGCGAGGTGTAGTCGTCGGCCGCCGAGATCGCGGTCTCGCCGGAGGTGAAGAACTTCGAATAGTTGAGGTCGCGGTCGTCGGCGGGGATGCGGTAGAACCCGTCCATGTCCTCGGCCCGCGCCATCTCCTCGCGGGAGACCAGGGATTCGTACAGCTTCTCGCCGTGGCGCGTGCCGATGATCTTGATCTCGTTCTTCGCCTCGAAGATCGTCCGCAGGGCCTCGGCCAGATCCTGCACCGTGCAGGCGGGGGCCTTCTGCACGAAGATGTCCCCCTGCCGCCCGCGCTGGTAGGCGAACAGCACGAGATCGACCGAATCCTCCAGCGACATCAGGAAGCGGGTCATCGCCGGATCGGTGATGGTGATGTCGCGCCCCTCCTTGATCTGGTTCACGAAGAGCGGGATCACCGAGCCGCGCGAGGCCATGACGTTGCCGTAGCGCGTGGCGCAGAGGATCGTGTCGTCCTTCTGCAGGATGCGCGACTTGGCAATCGTCAGCTTCTCCATCATCGCCTTGGACAGGCCCATGGCGTTGATCGGGTAGACCGCCTTGTCGGTGGAGAGCACCACCATCCGCTCGACGCCGGCGGCGACCGCGGCGTTCAGGGTGTTCTCGGCCCCGAGGATGTTCGTGCGCACGGCCTCCATCGGATAGAACTCGCAGGAGGGGACCTGCTTCAGCGCCGCCGCGTGGAAGATGTAATCGACCCCCTTCACCGCCTGCGCGATCGAGTTGTACTCGCGCACGTCGCCGATGAAGAAGCGGATCCGCGGATCGCGCAGGAGGATGCGCATGTCCTCCTGCTTCTTCTCGTCCCGGCTGAACACGCGGATCTGGCCGATATCCGTCGCGAGGAAGCGCTGGATGACCGCGTTGCCGAAGGAACCGGTGCCGCCGGTGATGAGGAGTGTCTTGCCCGAGAACATCAGCGGACCTGCGAGAAGGATGCTTCGTCGAAGCGACGCATGCTGCGGATCAGGTCCGGCCAGGAGGGCGGCGCGTAGCCGACGGCCGCCCGGAACCGGTCCGAGTTGAGGGAACGGTCGATCGCCACGGCGTCGTCGGGCTCGATCTCGGTCGCGACGCCGTAGATGTCCTTGACGATCCCGAGCAGGTCGAACTTGCTGATCGGGTCCACGCTCACGTGGTGGACGCCGCGCAGGGACGGGTTCGGAAGCACGTGGTCGGCGATCACCCGCGCGAGCTCGTCGGTGGTGAGGCCGGAGAAGATCGCCCGCCGGTAGCCGCGCACCGGCCCGCTCTGGGACAGGAACCACTCGACGAGACCGTTCCGGCTGCCGATCTCGCGGCCGATGATGGAGGTGCGCAGGGTCACGGCGTTCGGGTAGTCGACCTCGCCCAGGAGCTTCGAGCGCCCGTAGAGATCCTCCGCATCCGGCGCGTCGCTCTCGCGGTAATCGCCCTTGCGGCCGGTGAAGACGCAATCGGTGCTGACATGGATCAGGCGCGCGCCGACGAGATCGGCCAGCCG
>NZ_BPRD01000553.1 GCF_022179745.1 Methylorubrum podarium | reverse complement strand
GAGGCACATCCCGACTGCTCCCATTTTTCGTCAGCGGCAGATGCGCAACACGCCGGTCGAGGTCTATGTGCTCCCAGCGCAAGCTCAGCAGTTCGCCCCGACGCATCCCAGTTTCGACAGCGAGCTCGATCAGCGGGCGCAGGTAGGAGACCCGGCCTTTGTCAGCGGCGGCGAGCAGAATCTGCTCCTCGTTGCCTTCAAGGCGCCGCGTGCGGCCCTTCAGCGGCGAGGGCCGGCGCACGAGCTTGCAAGGGTTCGTCGCAAGGTGGATGCCCCACTCGCGGCGCGCGTTGTCGATCGCATGCGAGATGGTGTTCAGCTCGCGGATCACCGTCGCCGGCGCCACTACCTTGAGGCGCTCATCGCGGTAGGCAGCGAGATCAGCCGTCGACAGCAGCGTCATCGTGTGGTGGCAGATGGGGCGACGTAGGATGCCGTTGATGCGTGCGACCTCAGTGACTGCGCTTCGCTTCGTCGGCGATACCTCGTCCCGGTAACGTGTCAGGAGCTGCGCGAGTGTCATGCTCTCGGCCGGGCGCATGTCCGGCAGCGCACCGTTACGGTCGAGCTCCGCCTCAAGGCTGCGAGCCCAGCGCTCCGCGTCGCTCTTGCTGTCGAAGCTTTTGGAGCGCGGCTGCACGCCTTTGCGGCGAACAGCAGCCTGCCAGCGTCCCCGGAGCTTCCTGATCGTCGCCATCGCGGCCTTGCTGTCCTTGTGCGTGAGCGCTGCACTGAAGGACGCCGCTGGAGACGGTGCAAGCAAAACCCCGACGGAGTCGCTGGCGCTCGTCATTGTCTCGCGGGTCGCCGGACGCTCCGGAAATCCGAGGGGCTCCAAGTCCGCGTTCCTGTAAATGTATATACAGATAGATAGAGGTATATCTTTATCAGGATCGCGGACTTGGATGCTCACGGCTTCCGGCGATCCACGAGAGCTGGAGTTGAAGTGAGTAGTCAGCAGCAAGTTCTCACGCTCCGGGAAGTCGCGCTCACGCTGATGCTATTGGCTCAGTGCGTCGCCAAGGAGACCGCCTGTGAGCGGGCGAGACAGGCGAGAGGCGCCGTGTAGGTCCGTATTTCCACTGCGTTCCCAACTATCCGGCTCTCTACGGGAGGCGCACACTCTCAAGGCACTCACACACGCAGGCACGCTCTATGGGTCGTCTCTCTGGGGCTCCCCTATGACGCTCTCGCGCTCATGCGCCTGCCTGTGCGTCACGCCCTATCAAGTGGATGCTCTTTGCGTTCGTCACACAGTGTCACAGAGCGCGTTTCTCTGTTTCGACGTCTCTCTGACGCTCTCATGCTCTTCCCGAAGCTCAGTGAGCTTCTGATGCGATCTTCCCCTGAGAACGCTCTCGATCGGGTCCATGTCTATCTATCGGATGAGTGTCTGTTTGGCCGGAATTCGGGGCTGATTGAGTCATGTCTCCCGAGGGGACAAATTTCGCAAAATCGGGTTCGCATTGAATTTTGAGGGGACATCCAGGGGACATCTGGGTGACATCGAAGGGACAAGTAGGGGACATCTTGTCCCCTCGTTCGATAGTTCGCATTGGGCCTTGAGGGGACAACAAGGGGACATCTGGGTGACAGCCTGTCCCTGCGGACCGTAGGCCTGCCGGAGCCTGGACCAGGTGGACCGAGCCTCTCTGGACCGACTCAATACCAATAGAAGTCCACGGCCGGCATCGGTCCCGGTCCCTCGGTGACGGCGTGGGTCCAGATGCAGGTCTTCTCGTAGTGGCGCGGTGGCTGGCCCTCGTAGCGGACGCACTCGTAGCGGCCGATCCGCTTCTCGACCAAGACCTTGGTCCCCTTCGGGATCGTAGTGCACACGCGCCCGCCTCCGACCTTCGGGTTGGTCGGATCTGACAGCTCGGCGAGCGCACGCGGGGCGCGGGCGCGCTCCAGAGGGTTATTGCGGTCGTTGGCGTAGAGCTGGATCCGGTCCCAGTCGGCCAGATTCATGCAGGCAGCCTGGTCTCTCTTGACGGTGAACGGTCCTGGTTTCTCCGCGAGCTCGCCGGCATGGGCGGCCGTGGCGAGGATCAGGGACGCGAGGATGAGGGCATGTGTCTTCATGCCTTCGCATGTAGCCACTCCTTGATCGCCAGTCGGGTCCAATCTGTCTGCCGGCCTCACGATCGCTCTGATGAGCCTGCGCCTCGGCGTCCCTTCTGGTCCGCTCAATCGCACATCGAATTTTTCTCCGAAAACGCCGCTCCTCGACCGCTATAACAGGAAAAGCAGATGCGCTGATGGGCAGCGCTCGAGGGAAGTCATGGTTCATACACACGCGCGCCTTGCAATCGATGGCCTGGACAAGCTCCAGCGCATCACAGAGGCAATGCTTACTGACTACGAGAAGGCATGGAAGATCTAACGATGCGCCGCGCGTTGACTGCCTATTACAGGCAGGGCGGCACTCGCATGCCGTGCAAGCATCTGTCGCGCATCGCGAAGCACAGGAACAAGCGTTACGCCTACCTGGCAGATGAGGCTGGGACTTTGGCTGTATATAGGATCACCGGGGAGCGTAGCTTCAGGCGGAAGGCCAAGACATGGCCTAAGGCCATCGAGACAGTGTCCATGTTCCGCCAGGGCATAATGCTCTACAAGGCCCAGCAGGGCGCAGCGTTGGCCAGTCATGTTGAGATGGACAAAGCGGCCTGAAAACATCCGCGGGAGCATGCTCTTCGCTCACTGTCACTCATACTCGGCACGGTTCGGGCAGTGGTGTAAACAGCCTTGCCGTTAGCACTTGTGATGGAGCTGGGGCAATCATCGCTATATGCACCCAGCTCCATTCGCAGCCTACATTCGCAGAAACAAAACAAAGGTAACGATGAGCGACGGCGTCTACATGATCCGCGACGACAACACGCTCGTCGAGATGCGATCAAGCCCCTTCGAGAGCGAGGAACTGCTACAGCGCCTCCTAGCAACTCACCCAAGCCTGATCGCCGGTGATGCCGTTGATCCTAACCATCCGCGTCGCTGGCTCCTCATCGCACGTGAGCAAGCTGTGCCGGGTGAAGAAGGAGGCTCCGGACGCTGGTCGCTCGATCATCTCTTTGTCGACCAAGACGGTGTGCCGACGCTCGTAGAGGTCAAGCGCGCCAGCGACACCCGCGGTCGCCGTGAAGTCGTCGCTCAGATGCTCGACTACGCTGCGAATGGTGTCGTTTACTGGCCGATCGATGCGATCAAGCAACAATTTGAGCGCACATGCGCTTCAGGTGAGCGTGACGCTGACGAAGCACTGCGTGAACACCTCGGACGTCCCGACGCCGACTTGAATGAGTTTTGGCGCAACGTGGACGTCAATTTACGTGCGGGGCGGATCCGCATGGTATTCATCGCGGACGTAATCTACCCGGAGCTCAAGCGCATCGTTGAATTTCTGAACGAACAGATGAGCCCGGCCGAAGTCATCGCTCTCGAAATTAAACATTATACTGGGCAGGGACTGCGGACTCTTGTGCCACGGCTGATTGGTCGGACGGCTGAAGCGGAGCGCCGCAAGAGCACGCGCTCGTCATCAACCACAGACAGCCCGCGCCCGGAGCTCAACCCTGAGGAATGGTTCGCCAAGCTCACCGAGCAACGGGGGGCCGGTGAAACAGCGGTGGCACGTGCTGTTTATGATTGGTGGGTAGCCCGGGGCGGAAAGTATGAAATCACTACGGCCCAAAAACCTTCGATGATCGTGAAGCTTGAGCATGAGCACGGTCACTGCTGGCCGTCGATCATGCGAACGAACGGCCGGGTGACGACAGCCCTGTGTTACGTGATGAGAAGCGCGCCTTTCGATGCCGTTGAGGCTCGCCGAGAGGTGCTGGAGACGCTCCAAAGGACATTCGGGCAGCGCTATGGGGAGCGAGCGGTCGACGGCGAGCCCTACGTGCCTCTTGCCCTACTTCAAGAGCCTGCGGAGCTAGAGAAGCTGTTCGCCATCTGGCAGTCCATGATCGATCGGATCCGTGCCGGAGCCTGACCGTTGGCACGATCGAAACTGCAACCGCTCTCGCGGCTAACGCTCGGCGCGCAGGCTTTTGAGGAAGCGTCGAGCCACTTCCCGCACCGCCTCGTCGTCTCGATCGTCGCCGTGAGCTTTGTCCCATAGGTGGTCGAGGCTGCCGTCGAGCTCATCCAACAGATCGGGATGACGCTGGGCGACGAACCGGATCGTGCCAAACAGGAGATGCTCGATCGCCATCTCGCGACGACGCGCATCGATGGCTTGGTCAGCGGCTGGGGCAGAAAATTGATCAGACATGTCTGCACAACGTCGTCGTCGTCGAAGCGGTTCGTGGATCACCGAGGATCGAGTGCCGCATGCTGCATCGTCGGACCAGCAGGCCCATATCGCAGAATGCGTCCACCGATCGCCAACATGATCGGCTGCCGCGAAGAGACGTCGGCGCAGCGCCTCTGGTCACAGGGCCCTTGAACGCTCAAGGTGGCATTCGGGTGTGGAAGTTACGATGTGTTCGCTGACAGAGCCTCGATCGAGCAGCCGGAGACGATCGAGAGCGGGCGCTCCTCCAGAATGTCGGGGGCGCCACGCGGGCGGGCCGCCTCATCGTCGGCTTTGATGAGGAGCCAGGAGGCTTGCCGCCCTCGGGGCGCCATGCGCCTGAGGTGCCACCCGCCGGTGAGCTTCTCGCCGCGGAGGCGGAAGCGGAGCGACCCGGAGGCGAGGTCGGCCACCGGATCGCCGTTCGGCTCCCAAGTGCCACGATCCCACAGGAGCACGGCGCCCGCCCCATAGGACCCAGACGGAATCACGCCCTCGAAGCTGCCGTAGCTCAGGAGGTGGTCTTCGACTTCGATGGCGAGCCGCCGCTCTCCGGCAACTAGGCTCGGACCGCGGGTCACCGCCCAGCTCTTCAGCACGCCTCCAACTTCGAGCCGGAAGTCGTAGTGGAGCCGACGTGCGGCGTGCTTCTGGACGACGAAGGACGGCATTTAAACGGTGGTCGGTCCGGGTCTTGGGCCAACCAGCTAACGGCAACGCTGGTTCAAACGCAGCGATGACAGCCCGTTCTGCCCGCTCTGCGTGCCCCTTTTGCGCTACGCACTTCCAGGTTTCACAGCCAAGAGATGCCGTTGGGGAGCGGACCGTGCTCAACCGCGTTGGACTTGCATCCCCGATGCTCACAGGGCTGGCTCGGTCAGGCCGCCAGGGTGGGCAGGCTAACGAGGGAATCATCGCCGCTGGGAGCGATTCTTTCCAGGATCATGTAGCGGGCGCGCTGCAAGGCCCACTCGTCATTATGTTCGAGCAGCCTGGACGGATCTGAGTAGGTCAGACGGACTGCATTTCCAGCTTCGACGGAAAACGCGCCCATAATGCTGGCCGTCGCCTTGACCAAGCCCGCACATCAGGTCTTTCTCCCAAAATAAAAACCCAATACGAGAGTCATCGCCCCAGTAAGAACCTGATTGACTTCCGTCTTCCCGGCATAAAGTATCGTGATAAACACTATCATGAACATTGCAATGAAAGCTGAAACAAAACCAGGATCGGATATCCGTTCCCATATAGACGGATGCGAGGACACGAAATCGGATAACTGCTCGATATCTCTGGAGACATAAGAGGTTCTACCGTCCGACCATATAGCCCACTCCCCACTGCTGCCGTCTGCATGCTGAAATTCTATCAGGTATATCCTTCCGTTTAGGCCATATCTAACAGATTTATAGACCTTTGCATTTTTGGCATCACGGTGATGAGATAGCAATGCTTGGAGGGCGGCCTGCCCGCCATCGCCAGTCTCCTGCAAAGCTGATCTTTCAGTCATTTGCCTGCTCCGCCAACGCCCCCAAATAATCTCTCAAGTGAGGGGCCGTGCTCGACAGTCCTAGTATACAGTCTCTACGATTTTAATGAAAGTCTCAGTTTGCATTCGTTGTGCATAGGTGGAATTTTGATTGAGGTAGTCCGTTGGAAGGAGGTCATTCCATGTAAGCTTCAAGGCAGACTACCTCAAAGCGTGCGGCCCAGATCGACCCGTCCGCATCCATGGCGGCATCATCATCTATCCCGCCGGGGCCGCCGCTGTGATCCTAACGGGTTTTGGGC
>NZ_BPRD01000552.1 GCF_022179745.1 Methylorubrum podarium | reverse complement strand
TGCGCCCGTCGGCGGCGCAGGCCGCGGCATCGACATAGACGAGGACGTCTCGCGACGGCGCGGTCCGGTCGAGGCTGCCGAGGCCCAGCGCGGCGAGACCCGCACTCGCCACCAGCACCGTGGAGACGGTCTGGGAGCGCTTGCTCGCGGCCCTGTCGGGCGGTGTCACGGCCGGTGCCGGCTCGACCGGCTTGCGCCGGCCGAACTCGGCCCGGGACTCGCGGTCGTCCGCCACGACGTCAGTAGCTCATGCAGGCGGCGTTCACGAGGCCGCCCGCCAGGGAGGCGGCCCCGAGCAGCACGGCGGGCGCGGTCTGGCCCTCGTCGATCCGTCGTGACAGGTTCGGCAGCAGCGGCCGCATTAGCCAGTAGATCGCGACCTGCACCACGAGGGCGACGAGCCCCCAGACGATGCAGTCGAGGAGCGAGCCGGCGTATCGCACCGCCGCCGAGAGCGGGATCGAGTATCCGAGCAGGCTGCCGCCGAGCGCCAGGGCGGCGGCGAGATTGCCCTCGCGCACCAGGGCGATCTCCCGGTGCGCCGTCGCGGTGAGATAGGTCGCGAGGTAGAGGGCGGTGAGCCCGAGGGAGACGACGAAGTAGGCGAGGAAGGCCGGAAGGCCCGAGATCGTCGTCAACCGTGCTTCCTTCTTCGGTTCAGACCAGCCGGCTCTGATCGATCGCGGCGGCGATGAAGCCCTTGAACAGCGGATGCGGCTCGAAGGGGCGCGACTTCAGCTCCGGATGGAATTGCACGCCGATGAACCACGGGTGGCCCTCGTGTTCAACCGTCTCGGGCAGGAGCCCGTCCGGCGAGGTGCCGGAGAAGCGCAGGCCCTTGGCCTCCAGGCACTCGCGATAGGCCATGTTGACCTCGTAGCGGTGCCGGTGGCGCTCCGAGATCTCGGTGTCGCCGTACATCTGGGCGATCTTGGTCTCCGGGCGGAGGGTCGCCTTGTAGGCGCCGAGCCGCATGGTGCCGCCCAGATCGCTCTCGGCCGCGCGCCGCTCCAGCTCGTTGCCGCGCATCCACTCGGTGAGGAGGCCGACCACGGGCTCCTTGGTCTCGCCGAACTCGGTGGAGTTGGCGTCCGCGATGCCGGCGAGCGAGCGCGCCGCCTCGATCACCGCCATCTGCATGCCGAAGCAGATGCCGAAATACGGGATGTTGCGCTCGCGGGCGTAGCGGGCCGCGCGGATCTTGCCCTCCGCGCCGCGCTGGCCGAAGCCGCCGGGCACGAGGATGCCGTGCAGGCCCTCCAGGAACGGCGCCGGGTCCTCGCGCTCGAACACCTCCGCCTCGATCCATTCGAGGTTGACGCGGACGTTGTTGGCGATGCCGCCGTGGGTCAGCGCCTCGGTGAGCGACTTGTAGGCGTCCTTCAGGCCCGTGTACTTGCCGACGATGGCGATGGTGACCTCGCCCTCGGGGTTGCGCACCCGCTCGAGGATCTTCTGCCACTGCTCCAGCCGCGGCTCCTCGGGCGGCTCCATTCCGAAATGCGCCAGGATCTCGCGGTCGAGGCCGGCCTCGCGGTAGGAGAGCGGCACGGCGTAGATCGTGTCGACGTCGAGCGCCTCGATGACCGCGCTCTCCCGCACGTTGCAGAACAGGCCGAGCTTGCGCCGCTCCTCGATCGGGATCGGCCGGTCGCAGCGGCAGAGCAGGATGTCGGGCTGGATGCCGATGGAGCGCAGCTCCTTGACGGAGTGCTGCGTCGGCTTCGTCTTCAGCTCGCCGGCAGAGGGGATGTAGGGCAGCAGCGTCAGGTGCAGGTAGCAGACGCTGCCGCGGGGGCGCTCCTGGCCGATCTGGCGGATCGCCTCGAAGAAGGGCAGGCCCTCGATGTCGCCGACGGTGCCGCCGATCTCGACGAGCACGAAGTCGAAATCGTCGTTGCCGTCGAGCACGAACGCCTTGATGGCGTTGGTGACGTGCGGGATCACCTGGATCGTGGCGCCGAGATAGTCGCCGCGCCGCTCCTTGGTGATGATGTCGAGGTAGATCCGCCCCGTCGTCACGTTGTCGGCGCGGGACGCCGGCAGGCCGGTGAAGCGCTCGTAATGGCCCAGATCCAGGTCGGTCTCTGCGCCGTCGTCGGTGACGAAGACCTCGCCGTGCTGCGTCGGGCTCATCGTGCCCGGATCGACGTTGAGATAGGGGTCGAGCTTGCGCAGGCGGACGCGGTAGCCGCGGGCCTGGAGCAGGGCGGCGAGCGCCGCCGAGGCGAGACCCTTGCCGAGGGAGGAAACCACGCCGCCGGTGATGAAAACGTACCGCGTCATGGGCTTTGGTCCATAAAGGGGCTCAAGCGATTCGCCAAACCGCAACGGTTGCCGCACCCCGCCGGCCACGCGGGAGGCGGCACGGGGCCACGCCCCTCATGCCGTTGAGGAATTCGTCTTTTCCATCCCCGCGGCCGATGCGCCGGCCGCAAGGGTCTTATCCGCGGACGGTGCGGTTTACCCGCGCCGTGGCGTCAGCGCGACTGCGGCGCCTCGGGAGTTGCCGGTGCGGCCGGCGCGCTCTGGGCGGGTGCGGGGGCGGGCGTCGCCGGCTTGGCGGGGGCGTCGGTCGGCACCGAGGCGGGCTGCCCGGCCTGACCTGCGCCGCCGCCGCCGCCGCGCAGCGTGTCGAGGAGGTTGTCGGCGTTCACTGGCTTGTCGCTCTGCCGCGTCTGGCCGGGCGGCGTCCCGGCCTCGTCGAGGATCGAGCGGGGCGCGGCGCTGCGGTGCGCCATGATCGCGAGCGCGATGCTGGTGGTGAAGAACAGGGCCGCGAGGATCGCGGTGGCGCGGGTGAGCGCGTTGGCCTGGCCGCGCCCGGTCATGAAGCCGGAGACGCCGCCGCTTCCGCCGCCGCCGAGCCCGAGCCCGCCCTCCGAGCGCTGCAGCAGCACCACGGCGATGAGCGCCAGCACGATGATGAGGTGGACGACGATGAGGACGGTCTGCATAGCGATTCCGGTGCCCGCTCGCGCGGACGCTGTCGGTGTGCCGAACAGGAGCGCGCGCCAAAGCGGCGCGCCCGCGTATCCGCTGCACGAAGTGGGGGCTCCTACACCGTTTGCCCACCCGCGCCAACCGGGCTTCGCGCGTCGGGACGGGACAAACGCCCGGCGCGGCATCGGTCGCGCCGGGGTGTCGAGCAGGGCCGCCAGCAGGACGCCGAGACCGGGCGCCCCGAAAAACGCCGGGCGAGCATGGTCATGAGGGCACGGCCCGTGCGAGGAGTCGGGGATGAGCGATTTTCAGCACGAAGCCGGGCGGCTCGCCGCCTTCATCGACCGCGCCGACCGCGAGGAGATGGCCGCGGTCCAGAGCGATCTCCTGCGGATCGCCCTGGAGCGCCCCGATCCGGCCGGACGGGCCAAGGCGATGGACGACGTGCAGGCGGCCCTCTCCGACCGGATCCGCCCGGACGGCATGAGTCCGCTGCAGCAGGCGTTCTACGTCGCGGTGCTGTCGATGATCGAGCGGACCAAGGAAGCCGTGTCGAAGGCGCCGGCCCGCCAGGACTGAGGACGGATCGATCCTCGCGGCCGTGTCGCCGGACCGGCAGGCTCTCCTCGTCGTGAATGCAGGCGAGCTTCCGCGCTCCGGAGCCGCCCTACGCCTCGTAGGCGCGGCAGATCCCCAGAAAGTCCTCCGCCACGAGGCTGGCGCCGCCGACGAGGGCGCCGTCGACGTTCTCCACCGCCATCAGCTCGCGGGCGTTCGAGGGCTTCACCGAGCCGCCGTAGAGGATGCGGATCTTGTGCGCCTCCTCGCCGGCAAGCTTGTCGAGCATCTCGCGTAAGGAGGCGTGGACCTCGGCGATCTCCTTCGCCGTCGGCGTGCGGCCCGAGCCGATCGCCCAGACCGGCTCGTAGGCGATCACCGTGTCGTCACCGGTCGCGCCCTTCGGCAGGCCGATGGCGAGCTGCGCGCGCACGATGTCGAGCGCCCGGCCCTGCTGGCGCTCCTCCATGGTCTCGCCGACGCAGATGATGCCGCGCAGGCCGGCGCGGCGGGCGCCGAGCGCCTTGGCGTGGACGCCGTCATCGGTCTCGTAATGGTAGGCGCGCCGCTCGGAATGGCCGACGATCACGTAGGTTGCGCCGAGGTCGGCGAACATCTCCGCCGAGATCGAGCCGGTGAAGGCGCCGCTCGGGCGGGCATGGAGGTTCTGGCCGCCGATGGCGATGGGCGAGCCGTAGGCCGCCGCCACGCAGGAGGAGATCAGCGTCGCCGGCGGGCAGATCAGCACGTCAATCTTCTCGGAGAGCGCGGGCGAGAGCCCGTTGCGGATCGCCTCGACGGTGGGGACCGAGGAGCGCAGGCCGTTCATCTTCCAGTTGCCGGCAACCAGCGGACGGCGTCCCTCGCTTGCCATGGCGTCCCGGTTCTCCGTCTCTCGATCCAAGGTCTTCGGCGTGTGGGCGGACCTAGCAGAGCAAGCTTAGGCGCGCAAACAACCTTTGCGGCCATCCCGCTCCCGTTCGGGCAGGCAACAGACATGCCCTTTGCGCCGCCGCCCCGATCGTCTATCGCGGGGCTCACATGTGGTCCCCGCCCGCGCGGGCGGGGCGTTCGAGAGATCTAGGCCCGGGCGTCCGATGCTCCAGTCCATTCGCAGTGCCAGCCAGCATTGGCTCGGCAAGGTCGTGCTGACGGTGATCTTCACCTTCCTGATCGCGGGCGTGGCGATCTTCGGCGTGGAGGAGTTCTTCCGCGGCGGATCGAACACGTCCGTCGCCACGGTGGGCAAGACGGCGATCTCGGCCGAGGAGGTGCGCACCGCCTACCAGAACCAGCTCCAACGCTATCAGGCCCAGCTCAAGCGGACGCTGACGCCGGACCAGGCGCGGGCGATGGGCCTGGAGCGGCAGGTGCTGGCCCAGCTCATCACCGAGGCGGCGCTCGATCAGAAGACCCGGGATCTCGGGCTCGCCGTCTCCGACGCGGCGGT
Source organism: Methylorubrum podarium (assembly GCF_022179745.1). Classification (GTDB taxonomy): domain Bacteria; phylum Pseudomonadota; class Alphaproteobacteria; order Rhizobiales; family Beijerinckiaceae; genus Methylobacterium; species Methylobacterium podarium. The sequence goes on along the minus strand of NZ_BPRD01000552.1, from coordinate 1,463 downwards.
GCTGCGGGCGATCCAGGACGAGCCGAGCTTCAAGAACGCCAACGGCAGCTTCGACCGGACCCTGTTCTTCCAGACGCTCCAGCGGGCGGGCCTGAACGAGGCGATGTTCGTGCGCGAGCAGCGCTCCGTCATCGCCCGCCTGCAGCTCGCCGACGCCATCGTCGCCGAACCGCCGGTGCCGCAGGCCATGCGCGAGGCGGTGCACCGCTACGCCACCGAGCGCCGCGAGGCCGCCGTGCTGACGCTGGCCCCCTCCGTCGCGGGCGAGATCCCGGCCCCGACCGACGAGGAGCTCAAGGCCTACTACGACAACAACAAGGCCTCCTTCCGCGCCCCGGAATATCGCAGCCTTAACCTGCTGGTGCTCGACCCCGCCGCCCTCGCCAAGCCCGACGCGGTGTCCGACGAGGAGGCGCGCAAGGTCTACGACGCCAACCACAGCCGGTTCGGCAAGGCGGAGCGGCGCACCATCCAGCAGATCAGCTTCCCCGACGAGGCCGCGGCACGAGAGGCGCGCGCCAAGATCGAGAGCGGGCAGACGCCGTTCGAGACGGTCGCCGCGGAGCGCGGGCTCGACCCGAAGCAGCTCGATCTCGGCACCCTGACCAAGGCGGAGCTGTTCGACCCGGCGGTGGGCAACGCCGCCTTCGCCCTGGAGCAGGGCCAGGTGAGCGAGCCGGTGAAGGGCCGCTTCGGCACCGTGCTCCTGCGCGTCACGGCGGTCGAGCCCGGCACGGTCAAGCCGTTCGACGAGGTGAAGGACGAGATCCGCAGGGAGATCGCGCTGCGCCGGGTGCGCGACGGCGGCTTCGACAAGGTGCAGGACGCGATCGAGGATGCCCGCTCGTCCGCCAAGCCGCTGGCCGAGATCGCCAAGGACCAGGGCCTAACGCTGCTCACCATCCCGGCGGTCGATGCCCAGGGCAACGATCCCTCCGGCAAGCCGGTCGAGGGCATTCCGGACAAGGAGACCACGCTGCCGGCCGCCTTCCGGGCCGATGTCGGCAACGACACCGAGGCTTTGCGCACCAAGAACGGCGGCGCGATCTGGTACGACGTCGTCAAGATCGACCCGTCGCACGAGAAGCCGCTCGAGGAGGTGCGCGACGAGGCGGTGAAGGGCTGGACCAGGGCCGAGGTCGAGAAGCGCCTCGTGGCGAAGTCCAAGGAGCTGGCCGAGCGCCTGGACAAGGGCGAGGCGATCGAGACCGTGGCGCAGGAGGCGGGCGTGCCGCTGAAGGCCGTCGCCGACATCGCCCGCAACCAGACCAAGGACGAGCTCTCGGCGGAGATCGTCGAGCGCATCTTCACGACGCCGGTCGGCAAGGCCGCCTCCGCGCCCTCCGGCGAGGGCCGCGCGGTGTTCAAGGTCACCGCCGCGACGGTGCCGGCCTTCGTCCCCGGCACGCCGAGCGACGTTCAGCTCGTCACCTCCCTGCGCACCGCGCTCGCCGACGACCTGC
>NZ_BPRD01000551.1 GCF_022179745.1 Methylorubrum podarium | reverse complement strand
CTCGCCGACCGGCTCGGCCTGCCCGGCGGCGTGCCCGGCTCATGGATCGCGAGCTCCAGTGCGGGGGCCGCGCCGATCCTCGCCCGAGCCCGCGCGTTGCGGGAAGGCCCGGACCGAAGCGCGCGCATTGAGGGCGACGACGTGGTCCTGAGCCTCGCCGGCCTGCCCGACTGGACCTTGCCCGCGGCGCCGGACTGGCGCGAGGATCCGTTCCGCTCGGTGGCGTGGCGCCTCGCCTACCAGTCGCTGGCCTGGCTCCTGCCGCTCGCCGCACTCCCCGGCACGGCGATGCGCGCTCAGGGCATTGCTGCCTCCTGGTCGCGGGCCAATCCCTGGGGCCAGCCGGCGGACGGCCTGAGCCTGCACCCGGCGGCCCTGGCTCCCCGCTCCGACGTGTTCGCGAGCCTGGTTGCGGACGGCGACGAGCCCGCCCGCGCCAAGATCGCCGCGGAAGCCGCGCGGCACGGCTTCGCGCTGGCCGAGATCGTCGGGCAGAACACCCTGGCTCGCGCCCTGCACGGCATCCAGGCGGCGGCCGCACTCCTCGCCCTGGCGCGCGCGCTGCCCGATTTCGCCTTCGCCCCGCACTGGGATTCGCTCGCCCGCGACAGCCTCGCCCACGGTTTCGACGTGATCCTGCCCGAGGGCGGCGATTTCGCCGACGCCGCGCCGGTGCGGCGCCTCGACCTCGTGAGCCATGGGCAGGCCATCGCCGCGGCCCTCGGCGAGAGCGAGCCCGGCCCGACGATCCGCCGCCGCGTCGAGGCCGCGCTGCCGGGGCTCGCCGGCCTGCTCGATCCTGGCGGGCGGCTGCCGCCCTTCGGCGACGCGCCCGCCAGCCTCGACCATGCCGGCTGGATCGCCCGGCTGTCGGCCCGGGACCGCGATCTCGTGGCGGAGCGGGACGCGGCACCCGTGCCGGACGGCCGCTCCGCCGGCCTGCTCGCCCTGCGCCACGACGGGATGGAGCGCGGCTGGGGTCATTTCGCCCTCACCTATGCCGCGCAGTCACCGCACGGGCATCGCGACTGCACCTCCTTCACCTTCGCCACCGGCTCGCGGCGTTGGATCGTGGAGGGGGGCGGGGCCGAGGGCGTCGAGGTCGGGCCGGCGCGCCACCACCTGCTCTCGCCCCGCGCCCACAACGTCGCGATCCCGGACGGTGGCGAGCCGATGGCCGGTTCGGGCCTGCTCACCGCGCGCGTGGCGCTCGACGGTGCCGAGGCGCTGCGGCTCGCCACCACGGTGCACGGTCCCGATCACGACCATGCCCGCCTGTTCCTCGTGCTCGACGACCTGAGCGGGATGGCGGTGATCGACCGGTTCCGACGGCCGGGGCGCGCCCTCGCGTTCGAGGGGCGGCTGCATCTTCCCCCCGAAGCGCTAATCGCCCTCTCGGGGCCGCGCCGGGCGCTGGCACAGCAGGACGGCCGGCGGCTGGATGTCGTCGCGGTGCCGTTGAGAGGGCAGGCGGCCGGGATGGACGCCGCCATCGGCCGCAACGACCGGCCGCACGCGATGCAGGGGTTTTCCGCGACGGGAGCGGGCGGGCTGAGGCCGACGCCGGTGCTGCGCTACGCCTTCACCGGCCGCGACACGGTCTGCGGCGGCGTCGTCCTCGCCGCGGATGCGGGGGCGGAGCAGCGGCTCTTGCGGCTGCTCGCCGATGAGGAGGTGCGCCGGTTGGTGGAGGCCTAAGAGGCGCGCTACGTTCGGGCGACGAGGGGATGATCCGGCGCGAGGACGCCGTCAGCCAGCACCCCAGCAATCAGAGCGCCTTTGAACGAATAGCATAAAGTGCTATTTTAATGCATCGTAAGGGTTGAGCGATGGCATCGAGCTACACGTTGGGCGAACATTACGAGCGCTTCGTGAAGGGGCTCGTCGCGAGCGGGCGCTACGCCTCCGCCAGCGAGGTCGTGCGCGACGGCTTGCGGCTGATGGAGGAGCGCGAGCAAACTCGAGCTGCCAAGCTGGAAGCACTGCGGCGCGACATACAGGACGGCATCGACAGCGGTCCGGCCGAACCGCTCGACATGGATGCGATCAAGGCGGAGGCGCGTGCCCGGCGACGGACGAGAAACGAAGACTCCGCACGTGGGTGACATCGTTCGCCGACCCCGCGCCCGCCAGGATCTCCTCGACCTCTGGGACTATATCGCCGACGAGAATGAGACCGCCGCCGACGGCGTCCTCGATCCGGTCGAAAGCGTCTTGGAAATGCTGGCCGACAACCCCGAGGCGGGGCGTCTCCGAGCGGAACTGTTCGAAAACCTGCGGAGCTTCCCCGTGGGAAGCTCCGTGCTGTTCTACTTCCCGAAACAACACGGGATCGAGTTGGTGCGCGTTCTCAGCGGGTATCGCGACATCGGGCGCGACGATTTTGAAGCTTGAGCGAGCCTCAGAACCCCGCGCTGATCACGGCCACGGCCCGGTCGATCGACAGGTAGAACACGCCGAAGGCCACCATCGCCGCGGCGGCGAATTCCAGCGTCTGGTTCGGCAGGGTCTGGAAGCGGCGCATGGTCTCGCGCCCGAAATAGGCCGACGCCCAGGCGAGCGTCAGGACGGCCGGCATCACGAACAGGTAGGAGAGCGTGCTCTCGATCCGCACCGGGCCGGTCGGGTCGATCAGCGCGCGGATGTTGCGCACCCACGGCGCCGAGGCGGCCGCGTAGAGCGTCGTCAGCCACGCGAGGCCGACCGCCACGCCGAGGTGGAAGGTGAACAGGCGATGCAGGCGCGAGAAGTCGTCGCGCGCGTCGTCGAGCGTCATCCGGCAAGCCCCCAATGATACCGGCCGCTGATTCTTGTCCGATCCGGCCATGGACCGAGGGATGGGGGGCAAGGTGGGGTTTTTTGTGACGGGGGGACGGCGGTCCCCACACCGCCGTCCCCCCGTCACAAAAAACCCCACCTTGCCCCCCATCCCTCGGTCCATG
>NZ_BPRD01000550.1 GCF_022179745.1 Methylorubrum podarium | reverse complement strand
CCTCGTCGGTCCAGGGATCGACCCGGACCAGGCCGACCTGCGCCGTCAGATCGAGTTCGACGATCGCTGCGAGGATCTTGCGCGAGAACGGCGATCGCGGCGCGTAGAACAACTGCATCAGCTCGATCCCGCCTCGCTTCGCCTCAATCGCGGCCACACCATCGTTCGCGTCTCGATAGGGCCCGACGGCGAAGATCGCTTTCGCAGGCGCCGCTCGAGGCCGGGAAGGCTCCCGGTTTCTTCCCGTGTGAGGCGCCGATCGGCGGAGGTCGCGCCGATGCGACGAAGCACCGCTCGAAGACCGTCATGCCCGCGCGCGTACGTCCATCTCTATCGGGGGCAAGTCATGGCGCCAAGCACCAACGTCGAAGGGAGCCGCGATCGTTCGCTTTTGCCGAAATATCCTCAGGTAATTTTTGCGCGATTTTATTCGTCTAGGTTGCTTAGTTGCCTTCTTTGACCGGCTCTGAAGCGCTGTCTTGGACTCAGACCGCGCCGCACCGCCGCGGCTTCTTCGCGTCGATGCCGGATTTAACCAGGCAGGGCGGCTCACTGCCCGGCGGCCGCTTGTCGGTATCTGGGAACTAGGCTAATGGCCCGAACCCAACCGCTGGGGTCGACGCTCCGCACCGTGGGCCTTCGACCGAGGGCTCCTCCGGGGCCGGAGGCGGTCCGACGACCGCTGCCGAACAATCGGCCGTCCCGCCCGCCAACGATGGGAAGCATCACTTGACCCTTTCCGGAAAACGGGTGCTCGTCACGGGCGCGGGCGGCTTCATCGGGAGCCATCTCGCCGAGGAAGCGGTGCGGCAGGGCGCGACGGTGAGGGCGCTGCTGCACTACAACGCCATGCGCGATCGCGGGAACCTGTCCGGCATCGCCCCGGAGATCGACCGCGAGATCGACTACGTCTTCGGCGATATCATCGACCCGGAATACGTTCAGGCGATCACCGCGGACATCGACGTCATCTTCCATCTCGCCGCCCTGATCGCGATCCCGTACTCGTATCTGGCACCGCGCAACTACGTGAAGGTCAATGTCGAGGGCACGCTCAACGTGCTCGAGGCGGCGCGCCGGCACGGGGTGCAGCGCGTCGTCCATACCAGCACGTCCGAGGTCTACGGGTCGGCGCAGTACGTCCCGATCGACGAGGCCCATCCGCTCCAGGGGCAATCGCCCTACTCCGCCTCGAAGATCGGCGCCGACAAGATCGCCGAGTCCTATTATCGCTCCTTCGAGGTTCCGGTCGTCACCGTGCGGCCGTTCAACACCTACGGCCCGCGTCAATCGGCCCGCGCCTTCATCCCGACCGTCATCATGCAGGCGCTGGAGCCGGAGCGGAGCGTGATCAAGCTCGGCTCGACAACCCCGGTGCGCGACCTGACCTTCGTCACGGATACCGCGAACGGCTTCCTGACGGCGGCGGTGACCCCGGGCATCGAGGGCGGCACCTTCAACCTCGGCGTCGGCTCCGGCCAGACGGTCGGCGAGGTGGCGGACATGATCCTCGAGATCGTCGGCTCGAAGGCGGTGATCGAGACGGACGAGCAGCGCATCCGCCCGAGCAAGAGCGAGGTGGAGCGGCTGATCTCGGACAACCGCCTCTTCCAGGCGCAGTCCGGCTGGGCGCCGAAGGTCGGCCTGCGCGAGGGGCTGGAGCGGACGATCGACCATTTCCGCTCTCATCACGATCGGCGGGACGTCGATCGCTACGTCGTCTGAGAGCGAAGCGATGAAGGCCATCATTCTCGCCGGCGGCAAGGGCACGCGCCTGATGCCCTACACCGCCGTCATGCCCAAGCCCCTGATGCCGATCGGCGAGATGCCGATCCTCGAACTCCTGCTGCGCCAGCTGCGCCAGCACGGGGTGACGGACGTCATCCTGGCCGTGAACCATCTCCATCATCTCATCCGGAGCTTCTTCACGGACGGGTCGAATCTCGGCCTCAACATCACCTACAAGGTCGAGGACAAGCCGCTGGGCACGAGCGGGCCGATCGCCGCCAACCTCGATCAGCTGCCCGATCACTTCATCGTCACGAACGGCGACCTCCTGACGACGCTGAACTTCTCGGCGATGGTGCGCGAGCACCTGGATCGCGGCGCCGCCGCCACGATCGCGACCCATCGCCGGACCCTGCAGGCGGATTTCGGGGCGCTCACCGTGGGGCCTGACCTGACGGTGTCGGAGTATCGCGAGAAGCCGTCGATGCATTTCGAGGCCTCGATGGGCCTCTACGTCCTCTCGAAGAAGGCCGTCGCGCCCCTCATTCCGGCCGACACCTTCTTCGACATGCCCGATCTCGTGCGCGCGCTCCTGGCGTCGTCGCAGAAGGTCGTGAGCTATGTCGAGGATTGCGACTGGATCGATATCGGCCGGCCGGACGACTACGCCCGGGCCCAGGAACAGTTCACGGCCCGGCCCGAGCATTTCCTGCCGGCGGCCTGACGAACCGGCCGCCCTTCCCTCCTCCGCCCGGCCGGAGAGCCGGACGCCGTTAAGCGTCAGGAGCGGCCGATCCGCGAAGCGTAGCTCGCCTGCAGGCCGTCGATGAGACCGACGCGCGGCGCCCAGTCGAGCGCGGCGCGGGCGGCGGCGTTGTCGCAGACGAGGCGGTCGGACGGCGCGTCGGCCGGCTCCGCGACCGGTCGGACCGTGATGCTGCGATCCGGCTCGGTCCGCCGCACGGCCGCGATCGCGGCCTCCGCGAGCTCCCGGACCGAGTGCCCGGCACCGGAGCTGATGTTCAGCGTGCGGCCCGGCGGCAGGTCCGGCCGGCGTGCCGCGGCGAGCAGCGCATCGACGGCATCCCGAACGTAGACGTAGTCGCGGACCGGATGCAGGGCGCGGAGCACGATCTCGTCCGTCCTGGCGAGCTGACCCAGGAGGGTGGTCACCACCGTGTCGGTCATCTGATCGGGGCCGTAGATGTTGGACGGGCGCAGCGTCACGGCCCACCGCCCGGTCGCGACATGGGCGGCAACAAGGGCTTCCGCCGCGATCTTCGAGGCGGCG
>NZ_BPRD01000549.1 GCF_022179745.1 Methylorubrum podarium | reverse complement strand
TCGGCGATCGCCGCGCCGTCCGCCGCCCTCGAGCCGCCGCTTCCGCCCGCGCCGCCGCCGGTGGTGGCGACCGGCCGCTCCTCGGTGGTCGGCTCCTGGAACGCCTCCGATGCGGCGGGAAGCTGCAAGGTCTCGCTGTCGAGCACGCCCTCGCTCGACCTCTACAAGGCGACGACCGCGGGCTGCGGCAACAAGGATCTCGCCAAGGTCTCGGCCTGGGATTTTCGCGACGGCGAGGTGTACCTCTACCAGCCGGGCGGCACCGTCGCCGCGCGCCTGCGGCAGGCCGGCGGCAGCCTCGAGGGCGCGCTCTCGAAATCCGGCGCGCCGCTCTCGCTCGCCCGCTGATCGTCAGGGGTTCACCCGCACCCCGAGCAGCACCGTGTGCGCCTCGTAGGTCGAGAGCGGGATGGTGCTGTTCAGCGTCGAGTAGATGTAGCTGCCGCGCAGGGCGAGCCAGCGGTTGAAGCGGTAATCGAACCGGGCGGTGGCGGAGTAGCCCCGCTCGCGGATGCGCACGCCGTCGTAGTTGGTGGACAGGTAGGCGGCGCCCACCGTGATCGAGAGGTTGCGCAGGAGGTCGTGCTGCACTTCGAGCGTGGCGGCGTCGGTGAAGGCGCCGCTGGAGCCCGGCACCGCGGTTTCGATCACCCCGGTCTGCTGGTTGAAGCGCACCGTGGTGAGCGGCGAGACCGACCAGACCAGCGCCGCGTTGACGACCGGCGCGTTGATGTCCTGCAGCGTGCGGTCGACGTAGGAGCGGTGCTGCAGGCCCGCTGAGACCTCCGCCGTGAGGGTGCTGTTGAGCTGGACCGCCGCGCCCGCGGTGAAGGCGACGCCGTCGGAATCGCGGCGCAGGCCGAACTGGTCCACCGGCGTGTCGTAGATCCGGGTGTCGAGGAAGGTCTCGACGAAGGGCGTGATCGCCGGCGAGATCTCGTAGCCGGCGCGCAGGCGCAGGCCGTACTGGTTGGCGTCGCGGTCGCTCTGGATGATCGTGGTGCCGTTGCCGAGCTGCGCGTCCTCGAAGACCGAGCGGTCGATCGAGCCGCGCAGGGAGAGCTGCAGCCGGTTGAAGTTCTCCTGCACGCCCGCGGTCGCGCCGTAGGTGGCGAAGAGCGGCCGGCTCGTCGCCCCGCCCGCGCCGAGATCCGGGCTGCCGAGGCGCTGGCTGTCGAGCAGGAAGCGGGTCTCGAGGTCGACGCGGGTGTCGCGGTCGACGTCGATGCGCATCCGCGCGGTGCCCACCGCGTTGGGGCGGCTCGCCTCCGGGTTCTGCGGATATTCGAGGTAGCTGCCGCGCATCTCGGCGGTGAGCTCGCTCGCCGACCACTCGCTGCGCAGGGCCAGCTC
>NZ_BPRD01000548.1 GCF_022179745.1 Methylorubrum podarium | reverse complement strand
CGGTAGTTGACAGCTACGTGAGATGGATCGGACCTGCGGGTCACGCCCGCTTTTTCGCCGATGTCGTCAGGCGGGCCGGCAACGACCCCCACGCCATCTTCGACGTCCTCTACCGCGAGCTCCCGATGCCGACCGAAGGTCGGCATCGGGAGCTCGCGGTAGAGGACGTCGAAGATGGCGTGGGGGTCGTTGCCGGCCCGCCTGACGACATCGGCGAAAAAGCGGGCGTGACCCGCAGGTCCGATCCATCTCACGTAGCTGTCAACTACCGCGCTCATGGGACGGGAGGCGTTCGGGCGGAGGCTCTCGTACTTGCGGTGGTTGCCGAACTTGCCGCGGATCCCCTGCCAATTCGCAGCGAGCCACGCGTTGAAGGCCGCGGGGTTGCCGCTGACCGTCGCCCAGTCCCACCTTCCCTGTCCGAGCCGACCGTAGACGTCGCGCAAGCGCAGCCAACCGGTATCCACGGGACGCGCGAAGTGGGTCATCAGGAAGACCAGCCAGGCAGCCTCGTCGACGTCGCCGTTCTGCACGTGGTAGGCGACCGCGCGTTCGGCATCGAACCCGGGATCGTTCGGGTCGGCCCGACGGGGATGGATCGGCCCGCGCTGGACGACCTGGTAGTAGCTCTCGCGCCGCAGGCTGGCGATGAACTGCGTGGCGAGGCAGTCGAGCGCCGCGGGCGCCGCGATGCCCGGGAGAGGATGCTGGTGCCGGCTCAGGGAGTTCGCGATGCGCGTCTTCTCCCCGGCCCAGGACGGCCACGTCACTCCGGCTTCCTCCTCGCGTCGACGGGTTCGCGGGGCGACGGTTCCTTGAGCCTCGCTCCCCGGCGGCCCTCAATATAGGCACGATAAGCAGGCTCTTGAAGCTCGGCCTTCAACTCGTCGAGGCGAGCCTCGTCACCTGAGGACCAGAACACCTGCATCATCCGCAGGATGTCGGCCCAGTAAGGTTCCGGCAGGAGTTCGCCGGCGACGACCCGTTCTTTCAATCGGACCCGCCCCTCGGCGGCCACGAGAGCGTCGACATGCTCGAAGGGGTCGCCCTTCGGCATCTCAGGCATTTCGAACGTTCGCTGGTACCCTTCGTCCAGATACTCAAGGAGCGTTTCGTGGCGATCGTCGTAGAAATGCATGCTCCCGACATAGTGTAGGTACTCTCCGAGCTCGACTCCCAGGCGCCTCGCCATCATCTCCTGCAACATCGAGAAGCAGAAGACGTCGTGCGGCAATCCGAGGACGGCGTCGTTAGAGCGCATGTTGACCGACATGTGCAGCGAGCCGTCCCTAAGGTGGAACTGCAGGCTGATCGTGCACGGGGTCTCGGGGTGATGGAACGGCGTGCCGAGATCGGCAGGATAGTCGAGCGCGATGTCCTCGGCGTTGAAGAGCTGGATGACGGCGCGCTTGGACGAGGGCTTGTACCGCAGCAGGCGGATGACGCTATCGACCTGATCGATGCCGTTTCGCATGGCGAAGAGACGGGGGCCGTACCCACCAGGCACAACGCCGTCGACGGCCTCCTTCCTATAGTCGGGGATGTACGGCTCGATGAAATCGAGCCTGTTCGACTGGGTTAGGTACCAGAAGAACTCGCCGAGCGCGCTGAACGGCTTGCCTCGATTCTCGGATCGACTCAAGCGTGCCCTGGGCTTGGCGATGCGGAGCGCGACGCCCAGCATCTCGATCGTTTCGCCACGGGATCCCTTATTACGAGCGCCTTGGTCGAGCAGCCGCCGGTAGAGCTCGATCAGGATGTCGTCGAGGCCTTCGCCGCTGATTTCCACCTTCGGTCACTCCGCTCCGTGCCGGCTTAGACGTACAGGGCCGTCCCCGCTCGCCACCATATACGGGTGCACGTGGAGATGCCGGTAAGCCTCCAGGGCTCCTATCGCGCGCAGATCGTCCCTCGCACTTTCGTCCGGTCTCATTGCGCACCGGGAAATTGGATCGAGGGCAGTCGCCAAGGACACGGGTTGCGGGAAACGTCCGCTCACGGGCCACCTGCCACTCGGCGCTTGTAACGTCCAGTTTCGGAAACGACGAAATCAGCCTTAATGACCGACATGGAGCGCGAAGCCTAAGCTCCGGTTTTGGGCAGCGCGCTGATGTCGGCTTCTGGCGCGTTGCAGTCCAGACGGCGTGCGATGTCCTGACCTAGACCAGACGGCGCCGCCGTTCACGAAAATGCCGATTGGCTGCAAAGCGGAATGACTGACCAGGGTTGTAGCTGCCAGTCTGCGTTTCGCACCTAAACCGTCTCCGACCGGTACAACAGCCTTAATGAGCGGTCAGGACTGTGAGGAAGCTGCTGGCTCGCGCGGTTTCAGGCAGCGGATCGCGATAAGCCGCAAAGAGATTTTTGCTGAGTTCGATGCCTGCCACAGGCAATGCGGCCAGCACTCCGCTCCGCACTTCATCTTGAACCGAGCAAGCCATGACAATCGAGATCCCCAGTCTGGCCCGCACTGCGCGCTTCACCGCTTCCGTGCTGCCGAGCTGCCGGTCGAGGCGGAAGCCTGCACCGACCGCACCGAGGGCCTCGCGAAGAACACGTCCCGTCCCGCTTCCCGGCTCGCCTCCGAGCAGCGATGCGCCGGTCAGATCCTGTGGCGTCAGATGCGCCCGTCCAGCCCACCGATGGTCGGGATCCACGATGACAACGAGCGGTTCGCGACGCCATACGTGGGCATCCAGACCGGTTCGCGGCTCCCACCATTCCAGCAGTGCAACATCGATCTCGCCAGCTTCGAGCCGGGCGATGAGGTGAGGGTTGGTGGCAATTTCCGCGTCCGCGGTCGCGGCGTGCGTTTCCTCGTAGCGTCGCAGGATCTCCGGCATGAGGAAGGTGCCGATATTGCCTGAAGCGCCGATCGCGAGCCGGCTTCCCGCAACCGCCTCCTCCGCGCGTCGGCTGGCGCGGACCAACGCCTCTGCATGAGGGAGCAGGGCTCGTCCCTGGGGTGTCGGGCGACACCCCGCTGGATCGCGCTCGACGAGTGTCGCCCGCAGCGCCGTCTCCAGCTTGCGCACATGCTGAGAGACCGTCGGCTGGGACAGGTTGAGATACCGGCCAGCCGCGTGGAAGCTGCCCGTCGCCAGGACCGCTAGGAGCGTCTCCACGTATTGGAGGTTCAGCACCGGCGTCTTGCCACCCCCTCCGCGCTCAGTTCGCGCCATCGAACCCGCGCAGGCTATCGGGGTGGTTGATCGCGTCCGCGGGCACCAAGCCCTTTAGGGCGTCGAGAAGGTTATGGGCCGCCGCCGCCTCGATCCGGCGGCGCGTGTCGACGACACCCGAGCCGAGGTGCGGCGTGAACAGCGTTCGGTCCTCGTCCGTGAGCAGTCCGGGTGCGATGCGCCGCGGACGGTCGTCCAGTGCCCAATCCTCCATCTCGAAGACGTCGGCCGCGTAGCCCCCGAGGCGGCCTTCCGCGAGGGCCTCGGCCACGGCTGCTTCGTCCACGACCGAGCCACGACCGGCGTTGACGATCCGCAGTCCGGGGCTGGCTGCGGCGAGTGCGGCGGCATCGAGCATGTGGCGCGTGTCCGGTGTCAGGGGAAGCGCCAGGATTAACAAGTCGCTTCGACCCACCAGCGTGTCCCAGGATACGCGGCAAGCGCCGAGTTCCGCCTCAGCGGAAGCCGGAAGCGCCTGCTCATCAAAGTAGAGGAGTTCGCGTGCGCCGAAGCCCTTCAGCCTGCGCGTGATCGCCCGGCCCACCTTCCCCATTCCGGCAACGCCGACGACACTGCCGTACAGGCCGCTGCCGTACAGCCTCGGTCGCCAGCCGTCGAAGCTGGCCCGCACCGCCCGGTCGCCGGCCACCACGTTGCGGCACAGGCCGATGGCCAGGCCGACCGCCAACTCGGCCGTCGGCTCGGTCAGGAGGTCGGGAACGGCGGTGAGCCAGATGCCGGACCGTGTGCAGGCCTCTACATCGAAGTTGTCCCAACCCTTCAGCGCGCACGCAACCACCTTCAGGCGCGGGCAGGCCTCCAGGAAGCCGGCATCCACGCAGTCGGTCATGAAGGCCAGCAGGGCGTCCGCGTCCGAGCAGCGAGCGCGGACCTCTGCCACGGGCCAGGGCTCGGGGCCTGGGTTGATGTCGACGTCGCAGAGTTCCTCCAGGATCTCGCGGGTCTCAGGGAAAACGGGGTTCGTGACGACGACCTTGAAACGCATGGTGCTTCTCACTTGAGCCGGCGGCGCAGAGCCCCGCCCAGGGCGTCGACGAGCGTCACGGCAGCCAGGATGCAAAGCATGATGGCTGCGACCTGATCGTATTGGAGCAGGCGTAGGGAGGCGATGAGTTCGAAGCCGATGCCGCCCGCGCCGACGACGCCGAGCACCGTGGAGGCCCGGAAGTTGTATTCCCAGCGATAGAGTGTCGTGTCGGTGAGCTGCGGCAGGACCTGGGGCAGCACGGCATGCGTGACGACCTGAAGGGGCGAAGCGCCGGCCGCTCGTGCCGCCTCGATCGGCTTGTGGTCCACGTGCTCGATCGCTTCGGCGAAGAACTTGCCGACCATTCCGGTGGAATGCAGGCCCAGCGCCAGAACGCCCGGCAGCGCGCCGAATCCGACGGCCGCGACGAAGAAGATACCCATGATCAGTTCGGGGACCGACCGAAGCGCGTTGAGCAGCAGCCGGAACGCGCCGTAGACGAACGGGTGCGGACTCGTGTTGGGGGCAGCCAGCAGCCCGAGCGGCAGGGACAAGGTCACGGCGAGCACCGTGCCGGCCACGCTCATCGCGAGCGTGTCGACGATGGGTCCCACCCACGAGCGCCATCGCGTGAAGTCGGGCGGGGTCATCTCACCGAGAAGCTGCGCCATCGCGGGCGCGCCTTCGGCGAGGCGCCCCGGATCGAGAAGTCCCACCTTCCAGAGGCAGGCGAGGATCGCGGCGGCAGCCGGCAGGGCAACCATGAGCCGGCGGACCGACGCGCCACGGGCCCGTCCGAGAATGGCGTCATAGCCGTCGGCGGCACCGACCGCCGACGCAAGTGAGGGCGCTCGAGCCATCGCTCAGCCCTTCACCTTCGTCAAGTCGATGTTGAGGAGCTTGGCCGTCTCCCGAAGCAGGTCGTAGTCCGCGTCCGTGATGGGGGCGAAGGACTCGGCCTTGAACGGCTTGAGGATCACTGGATCCCTGATCTCTAGGAAAGCGGCCTTGATCTTCTCCTTGAGGTCCGGCGCGAGGTCGCCACGCACCGTCCAGGGATAGTTCGGGATCGGTCGGCTCTCCGCCACGACCTTGATCTTGGCCGGATCGATGCTCTTCTTCTCGACGAGGGCGGTGAAGATGGGCCGGCTGAGACCGCCGGCCTGCACATGGCCTGCCTGTACGGCCCGCGCGACGGCATCATGGGTGCCGAGATGCTGAAAGCCGTAGTCCTGACCGGCTTCGAGGCCAGCGTTCTTGAGCAGGGCCCGAGGGATGAGGTGGCTTGATGTGGACGCCGTGTCACCGAAGCCGACCGTCTTGCCCTTCACGTCGTCCGCTCGCGCGATGCCTGCGGCCACGTTGGCGATCAGGTAGCTGGTGTAGGTCGGCTGCCCGCCCGACACGAGTGCCGCGAACGGTTCGATTTCCGGCGAACGGCTCTTCGCGAGGACGTAGGAGAGCGGCCCGAAATAGGCGAGGTCGATACGCTTGAAGCGCATGGCCTCGATCATGGAAGAATAGTCGGTCGTGACCACGAGTTCGATGCGCTTATTGAGCCCCTGTTCAAGGTAGCTCTTCAGGCCCTGGTTGTTCTGGATGATCGTCGATGCGCTCTCGTCGGGCAGCAGCGCGACCTTGAGCGTGTCGGGATTCGCGCCCTGAGCCAGCGACGGTCCGGCACGCAGGACGGCGCTCAGCGCCAAGCCGGCGCCGAAGGTACGTCTCGAAATCATGATGGCTTTCCTTCAGACTGTTCGGGAGGCGTAGATCGCGGCCCGCCGCGCACGAGGAGCTTCGACGATGTCGACCGAGACCTCGGCGGGCCGTGCGCCGTAGATTCGCGACAGGACGCCGTCGCAGAGACGGGCTGGCGGGCCGTCGAAGACCACCTCGCCTCCACGGACCCCGACGACCCGGTCAGCGAAGTGCCGGGCCAGATCGACTTGGTGCAGGCTCACCACGGCTGAGATGCCGTCCGTCCGACAGATGCTGCGGAGGAGATCGAGCACCCGCGTCGCCGTCGCCGGGTCGAGGCTGGCTACCGGTTCATCGGCGAGGATGAGCCGGGGCCGCTGTGCAACCGCGCGCGCGATGCCCACCCGCTGCTGCTGCCCGCCGGAGAGCAGGTCCACGCGGGTGAGGGCGCGATCGAGAAGATCTACGCGCTCTAGCGCCTCCAATCCGAAACGTTGATCGCTCCGCGACGGAGGCCAGAGCGAGCGCAGGGTGCTCTGATGGCCGAGCCGGCCCATCAGGACGTTCGCGAGCGCGGTCAGGCGGCCGATCAGATGGTGGTGCTGGAAGACCATCCCGGTCACCGCCCGGTGGCGGCGCAGCGTGGCGCGGCTCGCGGCGATGTCTCCTACTCCAGGGGCGGAAACTCGTCCGCCCAACGAACGGCCGAGTTTCCGCCCCTGGA
>NZ_BPRD01000547.1 GCF_022179745.1 Methylorubrum podarium | reverse complement strand
CAACCGGGTCGCGGAGCTGCTCGACGCCCTGCGGGAAAAGGGCCTCGAGCAGCTCCGCGACCCGGTTGCCCCCTTCGTTGCCCTTTTGGCCGCCGTTCCCGCCTTGAAGGGTCGCTTCGGAAAAGAAGACGTCGTGGCGGATGCCGATCGCCGCGAGATCCGCGCGGATCGTGTCCATCATCGCGTCGATGGCGAAGCGGCGCACCAGCGGCAGCCATTCCGACTCGGGCTTGTCGAGGAGCGTGCGGCCATGCTCGGCGGCAAGCGCCTCGCCCACCGGCTTGAGGTAGTCGCCGGGATAGAGACCCTCGGGGATCGTGATCGTCTCGCCGAGCGCCTCGCGGTAGCGCAGGAAGGCCGAGCGGGCGAGCACATCGACCTGCGCCCCGGCATCGTTGATGTAGTACTCGCGCGTCACCGGCCGGCCGGCGGCGGCGAGCAGGTTGGCGAGCGCGTCGCCGAACACCGCGCCCCGCCCGTGGCCGACATGCATCGGCCCCGTCGGGTTAGCCGAGACGTACTCGATGTTGACCGGGCCGCCCGGCATCGTTCCGCGCCCGAACGCCTCGCCCTCGCGGAGCGCTGCCCGGATCACGTCATGGTAGACGTCGGGCGCGAGCCGCAGGTTGATGAAGCCGGGGCCCGCCACGCTCGCCTCGACGATGCGGGGATCGCCGCGCAACTCCTCGGCCAGCGCCTCGCCGAGCGCCTTCGGGTTCTGCTTGGCCTCCTTCGCCAGCACCAGGGCGGCGTTGGTGGCAAGATCCCCATGCGAGGGATCGCGCGGCGGCTCGACCACCACACGCGACAGGTCGAGCCCCTCGGGCAGCCGGCCGGAGCGGGTGAGGGATTCGAGCGCCTCGCGCACGCGCGTCTCGAAGAGGGCGAAGATGTTCATGGGGCTCGGGTGTTCGTCGTTGCCGCGTGCCGGCTGGCCCGCGCGTCGGGCGGCCGGCGTCGGGGCGGCATAGCAATGGCGGGCGGGAGTGTCACGGCGCAGGGGACTGGGCGGCCGCGAGTTCCGCCAGCACCGCGCACAGCTGCTCCGGCAGCGGCGCCGGCCGGCGCGTTTCCCGGTCGACGTAGACGTGGACGAAATGGCCCTGCGCGGCGGCTTCCGCCTCGTTGCCGCGAAAGATCGCGATCTCGTAGCGCACGCTGGTGCGGCCGAGATGGGCCACCCGCACCCCTGCGGTGATCGCGTCGGGAAAGGCGACCGGGGCGAAGTAGCGGCAGCCCGTCTCGACCACGAGGCCGATCACCGGCGAGCGGGCGATGTCGAGGGCGCCGGCCTCCACCAGGATCCCGTTCACCGCCGTGTCGAAGAAGGCGTAGTAGACGACGTTGTTGACGTGCCCGTAGACGTCGTTGTCGCCCCAGCGCGTCGTCAGCGGCACGAGCCGCGGATAGGCGGCGCGGGTGTCGCGCGGGGCTCGGTGTTCGGCGCTCAATCGGTCCTCCGCCAGCTGTCGGCCCGTCCCGTGCCGTCCTCCGTGCGGGGACAAGGCCGCGTCTCGGTAGAATGCAACGTTGCACGCCCTGCGCGAATGGCGGCGTTGTCGAGGCCGAGATCCCCTCTGGAGACCGCTCCGATGAAGTCCTTCGCCCTCGCCGCCACGGCTTTTGCCGCCCTGACCCTCCTTCCCGCAACGGCCGAGGCCCGCGATTTCGGCGGTCATGGCGGCTATGTCGGTGGCCGCTCCTACGGCGGCTACGGCCATCACGGTGGCGGGGCGCGCTTCGGCCATGTCGGACGCGTCGGCGGTGACCGCGGGTTCGCCGGCGACCGCCATGGTTTCGGTCATCGCGGCTTCGGGTATCGCGGTTACGGCTACCGGGGCGGCTACGGATATCGTGGCTACGCCGCGCGCGGCTTCTACGGCCGCGGCTACGGCTACGGCCGGGGCCTCGGCCTCGCGGGGGCCGGGATCGGTCTGGCCGGCGCCGGGCTCGGACTGGGCCTCGGGCTCGCCGGCGGCGCGCTGACCGGCGGCTACGGCTACGGCGGCTACGCGGCGCCGGCCTACGGCTACAGCTATGGCTACGCGCCCGTCACCACCGGCTACGCCCCGGTCTACAACACCGGCTACGGCTCGAACTGCGTCTGTTACTGACGCCCATCGGCCCCCCGCGGGCGGCGCCTCACGGCTCCGTCAGCGGCAGGCCCCGGCTCGGCGGGCTCCAGTGCAGGTTGGGGGTGGCGGGAAACAGCCTTCCGTGCTCCAGCACCGCGTAGGTGTCGGTCATGCCGGCGATGTAGTCGGCGATGCGCCGGGCGATGCGGGACTCGCTCGCGCCCTCGAGCCCGGCCGACCATTCCTCGGGCATCCGCGCGGGATCGGCGCGGAAGGCCGCGAACATGTCGTCGACGATGGTCGCGGCCTTGGCCCGCACCGCCATCACCTCGGGATGGCGGTACATCCGCGCGAACAGGAAGCGCTTGATGTCGGCATCCGCCGTCGCGATGGCCGGCGAGAAGGCGATCACCGGCTCGGCCGCGGCGCGGATGTCGCCGACGCTGCCCGGCGCCAGCGCGGCGAGGCGCGCCTCGCCCTCGCGGATCACGTCCTCCACGAAGCGGGTGATGACCCGGCGCGCCAGTTCGTGGATCTTTCGCGAGGGCTCCAGGCCGGGATGAAGGGCGTCGATCTCGTCGAGGAGCCCTTTCAGGAACGGCACCGTGGCGAGGTCGGCGAGGTCGAACAGCCCGGCCCGCAGGCCGTCGTCGAGGTCGTGGGCGTCGTAGGCGATGTCGTCGGCGAGCGCGGCGGCCTGGGCCTCGGGGCCGGCGAAGCGCGACAGCTCGAGATCGTTGACCGCGTTGTACTCGATCACCGCCGCCGGGATGCCGTCGGCGGCGTAGCGCGGGATCGGCAGGCCGCGGGCATCGAGGAGCGGGCCGTTGTGCTTGACGAGGCCCTCCAGCGTCTCCCAGGTCAGGTTGAGCCCGTCGAAGCCGGCGTAGCGCCGCTCCAGCCGGGTGACGATGCGCAGGGCCTGGGCGTTGTGGTCGAAGCCGCCGTAGGCGGCCATGCAGGCGTGCAGCGCGTCCTCGCCCGTGTGGCCGAAGCAGGTGTGGCCGAGGTCGTGGCTCAGCGCCAGCGCCTCGGCGAGATCCTCGTCGAGGCCCAATGCCCGGGCGAGCGCCCGGGCGATCTGGCTCACTTCGAGGCTGTGGGTGAGCCGCGTGCGGTAATGGTCGCCCTCGTGATGCACGAAGACCTGCGTCTTGTGCTTCAGCCGCCGGAAGGCGGTGGAGTGGATGATGCGGTCGCGGTCGCGCTGGAAGTCGCTGCGGGTCGGCGAGAAGGCCTCGGGGATCAGCCGCCCGCGGGTCGCCGCCGGATCGGTGGCGTAGGGCGCCCGCCAGCGCTCGCCGTTCTGCCGCACCTGCACAACCCTTCCCTCTCCGAGCCGCGTTGCAGCCAGCTCTCGCGCCTCATATCTTGTGTGAGGTGACGCCCGCGGCAATCGCGGACGCGCGCCCTTCACGACACCGGTTCACGAACGGGACCGCACCACGATGGCCGACATCAACCTCACTGCCCGCGCCGCCAAGCGCATCAACGAGATCATGGGCTCCGAGCCCCCCGGCTCGTCGCTGCGCATCAGCGTCAACGGCGGCGGCTGCTCGGGCTTCTCCTACGCCTTCGACATCACCCATGCCCGCGAGGGCGACGACGTGGTGATCGAGCGCGACGGCGCCACCGTGCTCGTCGATCCGGTCTCGCTGGAATACATGGGCGGCGCGACCATCGATTTCGTGAACGACCTGATCGGCCAGTCCTTCAAGATCGAGAACCCCCTGGCGACGGCGTCCTGCGGCTGCGGCACCTCCTTCGCGATCTGAGGCGGCGCGATCCGAGGCGGCGAGACCGAACAGCGGCGGCGAACCGTCCGCTCCGTGGCGTCGGCGCAATTGCCACGCCTGTGGAAAACCGGCAGGGATGGTGGCCTCACGGCCCATCCCGATCTCCCGCCAGCCTGCGATCCGATCCAGCCATGACGTCATCGACGCGCCGTCCCGTCCTCATGCGGGCACTGCTCGCCTCGGCCTGCGCGGTGGCGCTGCTGACAGGGCCCGCGCCGTGGGCGCCGGCCGCGGCGCAGGAAGCGGCGTCCGCGGTCCAGGATCTCGTCCTCGACAACGTGAGCCTCGCCTTCGGCGACACGCTCGTCACGGCGCCGAAGGTGACGGTGAGCGGGACCCGCCTGTCGCGGGACGACCTGCTCGCGATCCTCAAGGCCAAGGATACCAAGGATCCGAAGGACAGCTGGCCGGCCCGGCTCCAGCGCCTCGATGCCGGCAGCCTCACCATGCCGGAGCTGCGGGTCGAGCGCCGCGACGGCGACAAGCGGCAGGTGGTGACCTATCGCGACGTGGCGGCGCGCACGATCCGCGCCGGGCGGATCAGCGAGTTGACCGCGGCCGGCGCGACGCTCTCCGTCGAGGGCGCGCCGCAGGCGGGCAGCGGCAGCTACGGCCGCATCCGGGCGGAGGACGTCGATCTCACCGCGCTGGCGCGCCTCTACAGCGAGGCCGGGGGCGCCGACAGCCCGCTCCTGCGCCTCTACGCGACGCTCGCCGTCGAGACCATCGCCTTCATCGACGAGCGCGGCACCACGGTGTCGATCGCCCGCCTCACCGGGCGCGACCTCGCCGGACGCCAGACGTCGGCGACCTGGCGCGGCGCCGTGGAAGCTCTGGGCGACGGCGGCCTCGCCGAGGACGACCGGACCAAGCGCGCCCGCGCCGCCGGCCTGCTCGCGGACCTCGCCGAATCGGTCTCGGTCGGCAGCCTGGAGGCGACGGATCTGACCGTGAAGGAGGTGAAGGGCGAGGATCCGCTCTCCTTCAGCATCGGCCGCATGAGCTATGCCGGCGGGGCCGAGTCCGGCGTGACGGTGGCCGATATCGGCTTCGGC
>NZ_BPRD01000546.1 GCF_022179745.1 Methylorubrum podarium | reverse complement strand
TTGGCGGGGCGCCGGGGTCGAACCCCGGCTTCCCTTCACCAGGGCTCTGCCCTGGACCCGCGAAAGGACCCGTCCTTTCGAAACCTGAATTACAGGTTCGTGTAGTTCGGCCCGCCCGGCCCCTCCGGGGTGACCCAGTTGATGTTCTGGTTCGGGTCCTTGATATCGCAGGTCTTGCAGTGGACGCAGTTCTGCGCGTTGATCTGGAAGCGCACGCCGTCGCTGGCGGACTTGTCCTCCACCCACTCGTAGACGCCCGCCGGGCAGTAGCGGCCGGAGGGACCGCCGTAGACGTCGTGCTCCGAGGTCTTCTGCAGCCCCATATCCTTCACCTTGAGATGGGGCGGCTGGTCCTCCTCGTGGTTGGTGTTCGAGAGGTAGACCGAGGAGAGCCGGTCGAAGGTCAGCTTGCCGTCGGGCTTGGGGTAGACGATCGGCGTCACCTCCGAGAGGGGCTTGAGGCAGGCATGGTCCGGCTTGCCGTGGCCCAGCGTGCCGAACAGCGAGGCGTCGGCGAGCGCATTCATCCACATGTCGAGGCCGCCGAGGCCGACGCCGACCAGCGTGCCGTATTTCGACCAGAGCGGCTTGACGTTGCGCACCGGCTTGAGGTCGCGCCCGATCGGGCTGTCGCGCCAGCCCTCCTCGTAGGCCGTCAGCTCGTCGCCCTGGCGGCCGGCGACGAGCGCGTCGAAGATCGCGTCCGCCGCCTGAACCCCCGACAGGATCGCGTTGTGCGAGCCCTTAATGCGCGGCACGTTCACGAAGCCGGCGGAATCGCCGACGAGGCAGCCGCCGGGGAAGACGAGCTTGGGCACCGATTGCCAGCCGCCCTCCATGATGGCCCGCGCGCCGTAGCCGATGCGCTTGGCGCCCTCGAACACCTCGCGGATCATCGGATGGGTCTTGAAGCGCTGGAACTCCTCGAACGGCGACAGGGTCGGGTTCTCGTAGTTGAGGTGCGTGACGAAGCCGACCGAGAGCAGGTTGTCGTCGAAATGGTAGAGCCACGAGCCGCCGCCCGCCTTGTTCGGCAGCGGCCAGCCCATCGTGTGCTGCACCAGCCCCGGCTCGAATTTGTCGGGCGAGAGCTGCCAGAGCTCCTTCACCCCGAGCCCGTACTTCTGATGATCGCTGTTGCGGTTGAGCCCGAACCGATCGATCAGCGTCTTGGTGAGCGAGCCGCGCGCGCCCTCGCCGAACACCGTGTACTTGGCCCGAAGTTCCATGCCGCGGGTGAAATCGTCCCGCGGCTCGCCGGTGCGGGAGATGCCGAGATCGCCCGTGGCGATGCCGGTCACCGTGCCGCGCTCGTCGTAGAGCACTTCGGAGGCCGGGAAGCCGGGATAGATCTCGACGCCGAGCGCTTCCGCCTTCGCGCCGAGCCACTTGACCGTGTTCGAGAGCGAGCCGACGAAATTGCCGTGGTTCGACAGGAGCTTGGGGAAGAACAGGTTCGGCATGCTGACGCCGCTGTTCTTGGTCAGGAACAGGAACTCGTCGCGCTCCACCGCGGTCTTGAGCGGACGCTCGGGATCCTCGCGCCAGTCGGGGAGCAGGGTGTCGAGGCCGATCGGATCGACCACCGCCCCGGAGAGGATGTGCGCGCCGACCTCGCCGCCCTTCTCCACCACGACGACCGAGATCTCCTCGCCCTTCTCCGCGGAGAGCTGCTTGAGGCGGATCGCGGCGGCGAGGCCGGCGGGGCCCGCGCCGACGACCACCACGTCGAAATCCATGCCTTCGCGTTCGGGCAGCGCCATCCTCATTCCTCCTGCGGCCGTTCGTTCGGGCGCCGTGTCACGCCGTTTCGGCCCTATCTATTGTCAAGATGTCTCTCAAGCGATTCCAAGGTAGGAAGGCAAGGCCGTTCGGGTAGCGGCAGGCGATCGCAGGGGGCAGCGCCGGCCGCACCCGTGCGACGATCCGCGTTGCCGCGCCGGGCGTTGTCCACAGGCCGCCCGCACGCCACATGGAACCGATGACTGCGAACCACGCGGATCCCGACGCCAGGGGCGACCTGATCTCCTACCTCGACTTCCACGTCGAGGCCGGCGTCGACGCAGCGCTGGACGAGCGGCCCCACGACCGTTTCGCCGAGGCCGAGACCGCTCAGGCGCCCGCCGCCCCGCGGGCCGAGCCGGCCCCGCGCCGCGCGCCGCCGCGGGACGCCCCGTCCGGCGAGGGCGCGTCCACCGAGATGCGGCGCGAGCTGCCGAGCCGCGACCCGCCGCCGCGCGAGCCTCCCCGCACCTACGGCAATGCGGCCGGCGCCAAGCCCGGCGAGGCGGCGGACGACGCCCGGGCGCGCGCCGCGCAGATGGACACGCTCGAGGATCTCGAAGCGCTGCTGCGCGGCTTCGAGGGCTGCGGCCTGCGCTTCACCGCGAAAAACCTCGTCTTCGCCGACGGCAATCCGCAGGCGCGGGTGATGTTCGTCGGCGAGGCGCCCGGTGCCGACGAGGACCGGATCGGCAAGCCGTTCATGGGCCGCTCCGGCCAGCTCCTCGACCGGATGATGGCGGCGATCGGCCTCGACCGGTCGAGCGCCTACATCTCCAACGTCGTGCCCTGGCGCCCGCCGGGCAACCGCAACCCGACCCCGCAGGAAATCGCGATCTGCCGCCCCTTCGTCGAGCGGCAGATCGAACTCGCCGATCCCGACATCCTCGTCTGCCTCGGCGCGCCGGCGACCCAGACGCTGACCGGTACCAAGGACGGCATCCTCAAGGCGCGCGGGCGCTTCTACCCCTATCGCCTGCGCGACGGCCGCGAGATCCGGGCGCTCGCCACCCTCCACCCGGCCTACCTGCTGCGCCAGCCGGTGCAGAAGCGGCTCGCCTGGCGCGACTTCCGGATGTTGAAGAGCGCCCTCGACGGGAGCGCCGCGGGCAAGTAGGCCGGGGGCGGGCGTAAGCGGAACCGTATCCTCCGCCTCGCCATTCTAGAAGCAGGCCCGGACTCCCGATGAGGCCGGGCAAGACGCGGGGCGGCGGGAGACTCTATGCGCTGGGACGATTTTCGCGCCTCTGAGAACGTCGAGGACCGACGCGGCGAGGGCGGCGGAGGCGGCGGCTTTCCCGGCGGCGGCATGGGCGGGTTGGGCATCGGCACGATCGTCATCGTGCTGCTGATCTCCTGGGTCACCGGCATCAACCCGGCGATCCTGCTCGGCGGCGCCCAGCAGATGGCCGGCGGCGGGCAGCAGCGCGAGCAGCGGGTCGATCCCGAGACGCAGGCCCGACGCCGCGAGGCCCCGACCGACCGCGCCGGCCAGTTCGCCACGAAGATCCTCGGCAACACCGAGGATGTCTGGAACGAAATCCTGCCGAACCAGACCGGGCGGCAGTACAAGCCGACCACGATGGTGCTCTACCAGGGCGGCACCCGCTCGGGCTGCGGCATGGCGCAGGCGGCGATGGGGCCGTTCTACTGCCCGCTCGACAAGAAGGTCTATATCGACCTCGGCTTCTTCAAGGAGATGCAGACGAAGTTCGGCGTGAAGGGCGACTTCGCCTACGCCTACGTCATCGCCCACGAGGTCGGTCACCACGTGCAGGACGTGCTCGGTATCCTCGGCAAGGTGCAGAACCGCCAGCAGAACGCGGGCAGCAAGACGGAGGCGAACCAGCTCTCGGTGCGGGTCGAGCTGATGGCCGACTGCCTCGCCGGCGTCTGGGCCAAGAACTCCAACGACCGCTGGAATTCGCTCGACCAGAGCGACATCCAGGAGGCGCTCAACGCGGCGAGCGCCATCGGCGACGACAAGCTGCAGGAGAAGTCGCAAGGCTACGCCGTGCCGGATTCCTTCACCCACGGCTCGTCCGAGCAGCGGATGCGCTGGTTCATGACCGGCTACAAGAGCGGCCAGACCAAGTCCTGCGACACCTTCCGCACCAGCCGCGGCTGATCTTTTCCAGCGACTCTTCCCGAGGAGAGCTCCCATGGCCGAGACCGCGCGCGAGCTGATGCTCGCCGGAAAGCCCTATCGCGGCGACGATCCGGAACTGGTCCAACTCCGCAACGCCGCCAAGCGGCGGCTCCTGCGGCTCAACGCCATGGAGCCGGAGGATGCGGCCGGCCGCGAGGCGGTGATCCGCGAACTTCTCGGCGCGGCCGGGCGCAACCCGACGATCTGCCCCGGCTTCGCCTGCGATTACGGCTCCAACATCCGCGTCGGCGACGACTTCTTCTGCAACTTCAACTGCGTCTTCCTCGACTGCGCCCCGATCACCATCGGCCACCGGGCGCAGATCGCCCCGGCGGTGCAGATCTACACCGCCGAGCATCCCCTCGACCGCGCCAGCCGCGCCGCCTTCTGGGAATCGGCCCGGCCCGTCGCCATCGGCGACGACGTCTGGATCGGCGGCGGCGCGATCCTGCTCCCCGGCATCACCGTCGGCGACGGGGCGGTGATCGGCGCGGGCGCGGTGGTGACCCGCGACGTGCCGCCGAACGCGGTGGTGGTGGGGAACCCGGCGAAGGTGGTGAAGTGGATGAAGGGGTGATCGGGCCCGCCGACGGACCGTGGCCGAACGCGGTCAGCGTCCGACGGCGACGGAGAGCTGTACGCCCGATGCGTCCTGAACCGTCCTGAGGACGCCGAAGAGGTTGGTCGCGGTCGGATTGCCGGCCGGACCGAGCATGCGCATCAAGCTCTTCGAAGACGTACCGGTCTCCTGCGCCAGGCGCTCGAAGCCGATGGTCGCGTTGATGTAATCCCGTAAGACCGCTTTGCCGGTTTCGATGTCGCCGGCGAGAAATTGGTCGACCGCCTCGGTGAGCAGGGCATCGCGGAAAGCCGGGTCGCGCTCGGCCCGCGCCTTCACGGTCTCCTTGAAGCTTCGGGTCAGGGTCATCGCCCCACATCCTTCTTCCGCCGCCCGTACTCCGCCCAGTGCACCTGCGCCTCGGCGATGTCGTCCTGCTGGCGCCGCTTGGTCCCACCGCAGAGCAGGATGATCAGCGTGTCTCCATCCCGTCCGAAATACAGCCGGTAGCCGGGTCCCCAGGCGATCCGATATTCCTGGACGCCTTCTCCGACGGCCTTCGCATTCGACAGGTTTCCCGCCTCCATGCGGGCCAGCGCGACGGTGACCTTGGCGGCTGCCTGGGGATCGAGGTCGTCGAACCAGCGGGCGAAGGGGCTACGACCCCGGCTGTCCAGGAACTCCCGGATCTCCATCGAGAATAGTACCTTAAAAGTTACCATTCAAGACGTGGCACGGGCCGGGGTGCCAGCCGCTCCGCCGCGCTCTACTCCACCCGCACCCAGCCCTGCGGCATCAGCCGTTCCTGCGGCAGGAACTTGGCCTTGTAGTCCATCTTGCGGGAGCCATCGACCCAGTAGCCGAGGTAGAGATACGGCAGGCCGAGCGCGCGGGCGCGCTGGATGTGGTCGAGGATCATGTAGGTGCCGAGCGACCGGCTGGCCTGCTCGGGGTCGTAGAACGAGTAGACCATCGACAGGCCGTCGGCGAGCACGTCGGTGAGGCAGACGGCCACCGGGGCGCCGACGCCGCGGCCGTGGATCGCGCTGTCGGGGCCGCGCTCGCGGTAGACCACCAGATGGGTGTCGACGTGGCTGTCCTCGATCATCATCGCGTAGTCGAGCACGGTCATGTCGACCATGCCGCCGTCGCCGTGGCGGGCGTCGAGGTAGCGGCGGAACAGGGCGTACTGCTCCGAGGCCGGGCGGTTCGGCTCCGGCGTGCCGATCAGGCCGGCATTGCGCTGGAGGATGCGCCGCTGGCTGCCGGTGATGGCGAAATCCTCCACCACGACCCGCACCGAGACGCAGGCGCGGCAGGATTCGCAGGCCGGGCGGTAGGCGATGGTCTGCGAGCGGCGGAAGCCGCCCTGCGTCAGGATCTCGTTGAGATCGCGGGCGCGGCGCCCAACGAGATGGGTGAACACCTTTCGCTCCTCCTGGCCCGGCAGGTAGGGGCAGGGGGAGGGGGCCGTGAGGTAGAATTGCGGTGTATCGCGCGGATGGCTCGTCACGCTGGGAAGGCTCGCCCTCGGGGCCGGCGGCATCGGACGCCGAGGCCACCGTCAGTGTAGCGGGATCGCGGCGACGCTCAACCGGATTGATGGGGGATTGAACATCCCCGGCGGCGGCTTTCCGCCGCCATGTCTCACCCGAAGGAGGGATCGGCCTGCCTCACGAAACGCCCGCTCGCCGATCGCGTGTCCTTCGACCGCGGCGGCGGGGCGGGCACTCTGTGAGAGGCACTCAGTCGCGCACGACGGCGAGGCCGAGCAGCAGGTCGTGGCCAAGGCGCCGGTCGGCGCGGACGAGGCCGAACAGGACGTCGAGGCACCAGAGCAGGAAGGTCGAGATCGCCACGTAGAACAGCAGCGCGTGGACCGCGGCCGTCAGGAAATCGACGGGCCGGCCGCTCTCCGGCGCCACCACCCGCAGGCCGAGCATGCGCATGCCGAGGGTGCTCTGCTTGCGTCCGCCGACCGTGATCGCGCTGTAGAGGATGCCGCTGATGCCGAGGATCGGGAACAGCATCCAGGCGAAGCCGAAGGTGAGGACGCCGAGGATCGCGATCGCGGTGGCGAGAACGGCGGTGAACACGAAGATGAAGGCGAGGTCGAGCAGGTAAGCGATCGTGCGCCCGCCGAGGCTCGCCCGCACGTAGGGCACGGGGAAGCCGCCATGGCCCGGCATCCCCGCCGTGTTGGTGTAACCGGGGTGATAACCGGGCTGAAAATCCGTCATGGCCGCCGCTTCCTCGACCGTTGCGTGCACCTTCGGTCAAGTGGGGAGAGGGTGCGGCGCTGCCAAGAGCGGCATCGAGAGCCGGATCGAGAGCGGGATCACGAGCAGGGCGGGGGCGATCCTCTCACCGGCGTCCGGGATCGGCGGCCTCAGCCTCGGGCGTCGCCAGATAATAGCGCCTGAGCAGGTAGAGCGAGGCGCCGTTCACCGGCCCCTGCTCGGTCGTCAGCGCCGTGAGCTCGTCGCCCGCGCCGAAATGGCAGACGAGGTGGCGGGGCCGGGTCGCCTCGGCCTTCGGCAGGTTTCCGCTCCCGCCCGTGACGCGGTAATCGACCCGCACGCTGCCGCGGCTCGCGCCCGGCCCGACCCGCAGCAGGCCGATGTCGGCGCCGGGCGGGGCCAAAGCCGGCACCGCCCGGCGGCAGAGCGTCGCCCGGCGCGCGTCGAGCGCCGTGTCGCAGCCGGATCCGGCCGCGAGCCAGAGGGCGAGGGCGCCCGCCCACACGGCGGCGCGGCCGCCGTCCGGAACCAGCCGGAGCACGCGCGTCGCAACCCCGTCGGCCGTCCCCGCTCAGGCGCCCGCGCGCAGACGCTCGGCGACGCGGGGGGCATAGTAGGTCAGGACGCCGTCGGCGCCGGCGCGCTTGAAGGCGAGCAGGCTCTCGGTCATGGCGCGCTCGCCGTCGAGCCAGCCGTTGCGGGCGGCGGCCTCGATCATCGCGTACTCGCCCGACACCTGGTAGGCGAAGGTCGGCACGCCGAACTGCGTCTTCACCCGGGTGATGATGTCGAGATAGGGGAGCCCCGGCTTGACCATCACCGAATCGGCGCCCTCGGCGAGGTCGAGGGCCACCTCGCGCAGGGCCTCGGCCGCGTTGCCGGGATCCATCTGGTAGGTGCGCTTGTCGCCGACCAGGGCGGCCTTGGTGCCGATGGCGTCGCGGAACGGGCCGTAGAAGGCGCTGGCATACTTGGCGGCGTAGGCCATGATCTGCACATCGCGAAATCCCGCCCGGTCGAGGCCGGTGCGGATCGCGCCGACGCGCCCGTCCATCATGTCGGAGGGGGCGATGATGTCGGTGCCGGCCTCGGCCTGGATCAGGCTCTGCTCGACCAGCACCGCCACGGTCTCGTCGTTGAGGATCGCGCCGTCCTCGATCAGCCCGTCATGGCCGTGGCTGGTATAGGGATCGAGCGCGACATCCGTCATCACGCCGATCTCGGGGACCGCCCGCTTCACCGCCCGCACCGCCCGGCAGACGAGGTTTTCGCGGTTGAGCGCCTCGGAGCCGGTCGGATCGCGCAGGGACGGCTCGGTATAGGGAAAGAACGAGACCAGCGGGATGCCGAGCCGCGCCGCGCGCTCGGCCTCGCGCACGACCTCGTCCACG
>NZ_BPRD01000545.1 GCF_022179745.1 Methylorubrum podarium | reverse complement strand
CGCTCCGGCGGCGAGGCCGGGCAGGCTCAGCGGCAGGGTGACGGTGAAGAAGGTCCGCGCCCGCGACGCGCCGAGGTCGGCGGCGGCCTCGGAGAGCGCCGGGTCGAGCCGGCTCATCACCGCGTAGAGCGGCAGCACCATGAAGGGCAGGTAGGCGTAGGTGAGCCCGATGAGCACGCCGACGGGGCTGTCGAGGATCGGCAGCGGCGCCCCGATCAGCCCGAGCTTCAACAGGGCGGCGTTGAGCAGCCCCTCGGGCTTGAGGATCGCGATCCAGGCGTAGACCCGGATCAGGAAGCTCGTCCAGAACGGCACGATGACGAGGGCCACCAGGATCGGCTGCCAGCGCGGCGCGGCGCGGGCCATGGCGTAGGCCGTCGGCGTGCCGATCCCCACGAGGATCGCGGTGGCGAGCGCGGCGTAGCCCAGCGAGGACAGGGCGGCGTCGCGGTAGAGCGCGTCGGCCGCGATCATCTGGTAGTTCTGGAAGTCGAGCGCCTCGAAGAACTCGCGCCAGCCCTCCAGGCCGCCATCCCATTCGAGCACCGGCAGGTAGGGCGGCTGGGCGGTCGCCGGCGAGGAGAAGCTGATCTTCAGCGTCACCGCGAAGGGCACGAGGAAGAACAGAGCCAGCCACAGGAACGGCAGGCCCCGCATGAGGCCGCGGCCGAGGCGCTGCGACAGCCGCTGCGACGGGCCGCTCATGCCGGCAGGATCCGCGCGGCGTCGGCCGGCACCGCGAGCGAGACGGTCTCGCCGACGGACGGGATCGGGCCGGGCGCCGGCAGGGCGGCCGAGGCGCGCAGGGTCGCGCCGTTGGCCATCTCGACCCGGTAGCGGATGCGGTCGCCGAGGAAGGTCGCCTCGATCAAGCGACCTCGGAGCCGGCCCTCCAGGCCCGCCCCCTCCCCGCTCACGACAAGCCGCTCGGGGCGGATCGCGACCACGACGGCGTTGCCCGCCTCGCCCTCGCCGGTGGCGCGAAGGTTGCCCAGAGCCGTCTCGACGCTGCGGGTGCCGCCGGGCTCAGGCCCGCGGAGCCGGCCGTCGATCAGGTTCACGTCGCCGAGCAGGCCCGCGACGAAGCGGCTCGCCGGGCGCTCGTAGAGCTCGCGCGCCGGCCCCATCTGCACGAGGCGCCCGCGCTCCATCACGCCGATCCGGTCGGCGAGCGCCATCGCCTCCTCGGCGTCGTGGGTGACGACGACGAAGCTCGTGCCGAGCCGCCGCTGGATCGCCCGCAACTCCCCCTGCGTCTCCTCGCGCAGGGCCCGGTCGAGGGCGCCGAGGGGCTCGTCGAGGAGGAGGAGGCGCGGCTCGCGGGCGAGCGCCCGGGCCAGGGCGACGCGCTGGCGCTGGCCGCCGGAGAGCTTGTCGGGGCGGCGCGCCTCGAAGCCTTCGAGCCGCACGAGCCGGAGCAGCGCCCTCACTCGCTCCGCGCTCTGCGCCCGGTTCAGGCCCAAGCCTTTCAGGCCGTAGGCGAGATTGGCCGCCACGCTCATATGCGGGAACAGCGCGTAGGACTGGAACATCATGTTGACCGGCCGCCGGTGCGGCGGCAGCGCGGTCAGGTCCGTCTCGCCGAGCCGGATCGTGCCGGAATCCGGCACCTCGAACCCGGCCACCATCCGCAGCAGGGTGCTCTTGCCGCAGCCGGACGGGCCGAGCAGGCAGAAGAACTCACCGCCCGCCAGATCGAGGGAGACGGCATCGACGGCCATGTGCGCGCCGAAGCGCTTGGTGACCCGCTCCAGGCGGAGCCTCTGTTCCGGATGGGAAGTGGTTGCGGGCAAGATGGATCTTCGGACCGGCGTCGCGACGGATCTCGGCGACTTGTCTTTTGAGGGATGCGTCTTCGCAGAAGCGGTGCTGCGGGCCGCCTCACGCGTCTTCCCGCAGCGCCTCCTGCACCCGCGCTTCGAGCAGGTCGGGGCGGCGGATGACGAGGGCGCCGCGGGTGCGGTCGATCAGGCCCTCGCCGGCCATCACCGTGAACTCGCGGGTCACCTGCTCCCGGCGGCAGCCGATGCGGGCGGCGAGGACGTGGTGGTAGGGCGGCGGCGTCACCACGCGCTCGCCGTCCTGTCCGGCCCGCGGCACGGAGAGGCGCAGCAACTCGGCGTAGAGCCGGTGGCGCAGGTCGAGCAGCGCGTGCTCCATCAGCCGGGTGTTCAGTTCGCGCACGCGCTTGGCGAGCAGGCGGAACAGCCGGTCGGCGATGGCCTCGGAGGCGAACACGATCTGGCGGAAGACGGGAGCCGGCACCACGCAGACCTCGCCGCGGGTGAGCGCCGTGACGTTGGCCGAGCGGCCGATGCCGTCGAGAGCCGCCAGCTCGCCGAAGAAGGCGCCGGTGCGCATCTCGCCGAGGATGACCTCCTTGCCGGACTGGGACCGGTTGAGGATGCGCACTTCGCCCATGGCGAGGAAGTACACGTCGGTCGAGATGTCGTCGTAATCGACGAGCGTCTCGTTCTCGTCGAAGCGCCGCCAATGGCAGCGCGTCTCGAATGGGGAGAGATCGACACCCGGTTCCTTGAAGAACGGGATGCTCGCCAACCGGCCTGTCGCCACGCCTCTTGTACCTTAGTCTACGCGCGTAGAGCGAATGGTGAGGCCGCCGCCGGGGCGGGTCAAGTCGTGGCGCGCGGCTGCCGGACGATTGAGGTGGACGGCGTGGGCCTCGAACCGCCTCGCGGACCGGGTCGAGGCGCGTCTCGGATCCGGCGGACAATCAGAGGGCGTCTCCCGATTCGGCCGCCGCCGACGGATGTACCGACGCGAAAAGGCTCATCTGAGAAGCACTTAGCCGGAGAACGAATAAGCAACTAGTGATCGGCTTCCATGAAGTTGCGCATCGTGCAACAGGTTTTTTATACCGCACGTAGTCATTTTCCGCGTGATTTTGGGAAGCATTAACCGTAACCTTTGGCTGCGGATCTGAGGCAATCGCGGAGTTAACCGATGTTGGAAGGTTACCGTGACTTATTTCTGCAGGATGCTTTCAAGGTAGGACTGATTTCATCTTCGGCGAACCATCGTGATGTCGGATGCCTCGTTTGGGACGAGACACCCGATGGAGTCGATGTCGAGGTCGGTCCAGGTGTCGTCGTTCCTGATTCTGTGCGCTTATCCATTGCCTGCCTGAAGATCGACTGTCGCTGTGCCGTGGTCGAGCGCGAGGGCTGCCGTCTTCATCTTGCTTTCGTCCGCTGAGGCGGCACGGCAGCCGAACGCGCGGCTGACATCGAAGCGGGTCGTCATTTGCAAGACCGCGCGATCCATAGGATGCGTGCCGCGACGATTCACGAGCGTGTGAGCACCCGCACCCGTACGGGCCGGGAACGAGGCTAGCTTCTCCGCTCCCGGAGCGGACGGTCGGCCTATGGACGATGGATTTTTCCTGAGTGCGGTGCTGCTCGCGCTGGCGCTCGCCCTGTCCGGTCCGGCGGGCCTGCTGCTGGCGCTGCGGCAGCGGCAGCGCATTCGGATCCTGGAGCGCCGCCTCGCTCTGGTCGAGGCGCGCCCGATCGCCGGCCCCGCGCCGAGCCCGATTCCAAGTGTGACCCCGACGCCCGCTCCCGCGCCGGAGCCGCCCCGTCCGGAACCGGCGCCCGAACCGCCGCCGCGCGGCGCCGTCCCGGCCGTCCCGGCCGCGGCGCCGGAGCGGCCGGCGATGCCTGCCTCCCCTCCTCCCACCCCTCCTGCCTCCCCTGCCCCCTCCTTCGAGGAGCGCTTCGGCACCCGCTGGACCGTCTGGGTCGGCGGCCTCGCCCTGGCCTTCGGCGCGGTGCTGCTCGTGCGCTACTCGGCCGAGCGCGGCCTGTTCGGGCCGGGCATGCGGATCGCGGGCGGTTTCGCCCTCGCCTTCGGTCTTATCGGGCTCGGCGAGGTCCTGCGGCGGCGCCTGCGCGGGGCCGAGCCGGTGCCCGCGATCTGGCCCGACGTGCCGGCCATGGTCACCGCCGCCGGCACGGTCGGCCTGTTCGGCGCGGTCTACGCCGCGCACGCGCTCTACGGCTTCATCGGGCCGGGCCTCGCCTTCGCCGGGCTGGCGGTGACGGGCCTGGCCGCCATGGTCGCCGCCCTGCTGCACGGGCCGGCGCTCGCCGGGATCGGCCTCGTCGGGGCGCTCGCCACGCCGCTCCTCGTCGGCGGCGGCGGAACGAGCCTGTGGCCGCTCGCCCTCTACCTCCCGGTGGTGGCCGGCAGCGCCTACGCCTTTGCCTGGGTGAAGGGCTGGCGCGCCCTCGCCGTGGCGGCCGGAATCGGCGCGGCGGCCTGGGCCCTGTTCCTCACCCTCCTGCCCGGCGAGGGCGTGGCCGTGCAGGTCCACCTCGTGCTGCAGCAGGTGCTGGCGGTGCTCGTCTTCGCCGTCCTGCCGGGGCGCGGCGTGCCCGATGGGCAGGCGCGGCTCGACCGCTTCGCCGCCTTCGCCCTCGCGGTGATCGGTGGCGTGGCGCTGGCGGTGCTCGGCCTGACGGCGTCCGACGGCGGGCCGGGCTGGGCCGCGGCGGCGCTCGCCGCGACCGTGCTGCCCGCGCTCGCGGGCTTCGTCGCCGCGCCCGCCGCCGCGGGCAGCGTCGTCGCGGCCCTGACGCTGGCCGTCGCGCTCGTGGTCTGGCCGCAGGCGGCGGATCCCGCGGGCGTCCCCGACTTCCTCCTCTGGTCCGGAACCGAGAATCCCGGATGGCTCGTCGCGCTGGCGACGGCCGGGTCTCTGACGGTCGCGGGGCTCGGCGCGCTGCGGCTCCTGGGCGGCAGCCTCCTGCCCTACGCCACCGCCCTCACCTTCGCCGCCGGCGCGGCGGCGGCGCCCCTCGCGGCCCTCGCCCTCGCCGATCTGCGCATCGCAGGCGGCGCGGTGGCCCCGGGCTTCGCCGCCGCCGCGGGGGCGCTGGCCGCCGGGTTCTGCGGGCTCGCCGCCCTGTGCCGGCGCCAGGGCGACCAGACCCCCTCCCCCGCCCTGGCGCTCGGGCTCGGCGCCTTCGCCGCGGCG
>NZ_BPRD01000544.1 GCF_022179745.1 Methylorubrum podarium | reverse complement strand
ACGGCGACCGGCTGCTGGCCGATGGCGGGCGGGTGCTCGCGGTCACGGCGCTCGGCGCCACCGTGGGGGAGGCGAAGGAGCGCGCCTACGCGGCGGTGCAGCGGATCGACTGGCCGGACGGGTTCTATCGCAGCGACATCGGCGGCCGGGAGGTCGCCCGGGAGGCGGCCTCCGGCGGCGGCTGATGCCCGATTTCCTCGACCTCGCTTTCGCCGCCGCCCGTGAGGCCGCGGCTCTGGG
This sequence comes from Methylorubrum podarium, assembly GCF_022179745.1. Lineage (GTDB taxonomy): Bacteria > Pseudomonadota > Alphaproteobacteria > Rhizobiales > Beijerinckiaceae > Methylobacterium > Methylobacterium podarium. Next base: position 4,387 of record NZ_BPRD01000544.1, on the reverse strand, counting down.
CGAGGTGCCGGTCGGCGCGGTCGTGGTGCGGGACGGGACCGTGCTCGCCGTCGCGGGCAACCGGCCGCGGACGCTGTCCGACCCCACGGCCCATGCCGAGATCCTGGCGATCCGCGCCGCCTGCGCCGCGCTCCGGGACGAGCGGCTCACCGGCTGCGACCTCTACGTGACCCTGGAGCCCTGCCCGATGTGCGCGGGCGCGATCGCCTTCGCCCGCATCCGCCGGCTCTACTACGCCGCCTCCGATCCGAAGGGCGGCGGCGTCGAGCACGGCCCCCGCGTGTTCAACCAGCCGACCTGCCACCACGCGCCGGAGGTCTATTCGGGCTTTCGCGAGGACGAGGCGGCGGGACTCCTGAAAGCGTTCTTCTCGCAGCGGCGGGGGTGAGCCGGGAGGATCGTCCGACGTCACGCCCGCGCCGCTTCGAGGGGCGAACCCCGGCCGACCGCGGCGCGTTCGTCTTTCGTCCCCGCAACGCACCGGAGCCCCTCCCATGGTCCCGACCTACCAGCGCGCCCTGATCGTCGGGGCCGGCCCCGGCCTGAGCGCGTCCCTGGCGCGCCTGTTCGCGGCGGAGGGGCTGAAGGTCGGCCTCGCCGCGCGCAACACCGAAAAACTCAACGCCCTCGCCGCGGAGACGGGGGCGGTGGTCCATGCCTGCGACGCCACCGATCCGGGCGCGGTCGAGGCCCTGTTCCCCCGGCTCGAACCGGCGCTCGGCGGCGCGCCGGACGTGGTGGTCTACAACGCCAGCGGCCGGCTGCGCGGGGCCACCGTCGATCTCGATCCGGAGGCGGTGGCCCGCGCGCTCGCGGTCTCGGCCTATGGCGGCTTCCTCGTGGCCCAGGCCGCCGCCCGGCGGATGCTTCCGCATCGCCACGGCGCGATCCTGTTCACCGGCGCCTCGGCGAGCGTGAAGGGGTTTTCGGGGTCGGCCGCCTTCGCCATGGGCAAGTTCGCCCTGCGCGGCCTGGCGCAGAGCCTCGCCCGCGAGTGGCAGCCCCAGGGCATCCACGTCGCTCACATCGTGATCGACGGCGCGATCCGCGCCGAGGGCCGGCCCGATCCGGAGGGGCAGCCCGACGCGACCCTCGACCCGGACGCGATCGCGAAAAGCTACCTCGCCCTCCTGCGCCAGGACCGCAGCGCCTGGACCGACGAGATCGCCCTGCGGCCGTGGGTCGAGCGCTTCTGAGGCGTTACGCCGCCAGAAAGCTCCGCAACGCCTGCAAGGTCGGCTCCGGCGCCTCCTCGGCCATGAAGTGGCCCGAGGCGATCTGCACGCCTTGCGCGTTCGGCGCGAAGGTCCGCTGCCAGACGGTCAGCGCGGGCTCCGGCCTGTCCCGGTTGAGATAGGCCTCGCTCGCGAGCACCAGCACCGGCATCGCCAGGGTCCGGCCCGCGGCGAGGTCGTCGCGGTCGGCGGCGCGGTCCGGCCCGTCGGCGCCGCCCGCCCGGTAATCCTCGCACATCGCGTGGATGCGCTCGGGCACGTTCCAGGCCTGCCGGTAGAGCGTGAGCGCCCGCGGGTCGAAGACGGCGAGGTCGCCCGCGGCGGTCCAGCCGCGCAGCAGCCCCTCGAAATAGGCGTCCGGGTCGCGGCGGATCGCGTCCTCCGGCTCCGGGGCCGGGCGCGACAGGAACGGCCAGTGCGGGTTCGCGCCGGGCTTCGCCTCGATGCGGGTCCACTGCACCTCGGTCGGCACGATGTCGAGGATCGCCAGCCGCTCGATCCGGCCGGGTTCGTCCAGGGCGAGGCGGTAGCTGACGCGGGCGCCGCGGTCGTGGCCGGCCAGCGCGAAGCGGACATGGCCGAGCCGCTCCATCACCGCGACGATCTCCGCCCCGAGCCGCCGCTTGGCGTAGGCGTTCGCCCCGTGTTCGGAAGAGGGCGCCGCCGACCAGCCGTAGCCCTTCAGGTCGAGGACGATGACCCGGTGCGTCTCGGCGAGCCGCGGCGCCAGCCGGTGCCACATCGCGTGGCACTGCGGGAAGCCGTGCAGCAGAAGGAGCGGCGGTGCCGTCTCGGGGCCGCCGGCCCGGCCGAACCAGCGGCCCGCCGGCCCCTCGATCCAGAGCGGCTCGAAACCGGGAAACAGGTCGTCGCCCTCTGCCATCCGCCAGCCTCCGTCGCGTCCATGCCGCGGACAACGGTTCGTCGGGAGGAAAGCTCCGCAGGCCGGATCGACGGCGCGGCTCAGCAATCTGAGATTGAGTGAGATGACCTGACGGAAACATGCGGTCCGGACGCAATCGTCCGGCAGGCCTCGTCTTCGACGTCACCGGGTGGACCAGATCTTGGGCAGGATGATCAAGTCGTGAGCAGGAGGAAATATTTACATTTTCGATCAAAGATCCGGCCCACCTACGGTGATACCATGCCTTTGAATGACATCGAAGAGTTGGCGCGAATCGCCTTCGATTGGCTCTGGGCCACCGATGCCGAGGATCGATTCAGCTCCATCTCCTCCGGGGCCGAGCGCCTGCTGGGCCGCAGCCCGGAGAGCCTGATCGGGACCGCGCGGTCGGCCCTGATCTGCGAGGAGGAGGGGGCGGGCCTCGCCGCCTATAGCGAGACGATCGCCGCGCGCCGCCCGTTCCGCGAGCTGACCTACGTCTACCGCCATCCCGACGGCGCGCCGCGCTGGTTCGAGATCAGCGGTCGCCCGGTCTTCTCGCCCGAGGGCGAGTTCCTGGGCTACCGGGGCGTCGGCAGCGACGTCAGCGAGCAGCACCGGACCCGGATCGCCCTGGTCGAGGCCCATGCCCAGCTCAGCGAGCAGAACCGGCGCTTCGACGCCGCCCTGGAGAACATGAGCCAGGGCCTGTGCATGTTCGATGCGAGGCAGCGGCTCCTGGTGTGGAACCGGCGCTACCTGGAGATCTTCGGCCTCCCCGAGGACGCCGTCCATGTCGGCATGAGCCAGCGCGCCATCATCGAGGCGCTGGTGGCGATCGGGTGCTACAAGCGCGGCGTCACGGTCGACGCGATCAGCGAAGGCACCCGCACGTCGCTGACCGGAGACGGGCCGAAATCGGTGCTGCGCGAACTCGCCGACGGGCGGGTCATCGCCGTGACCCACCGGCCCATGGCCGAGGGCGGCGGCTGGGTGGCGACCTTCGAGGACATCACCGAGCGGCGGCGCAACGAGGCGCGCATCATCCACATGGCCCGCCACGACGGCCTCACCGACCTGCCCAACCGCACCCGCCTGCGCGAGATCGGCGCCGAGTGGATCGAGGCGCTGCGCACCGACGCCGAGTCGCCGCTCGCCGTGCTCTGCCTCGACCTCGACCGGTTCAAGCCGGTCAACGACAGCTTCGGCCACGCGGTCGGCGATCACCTGCTGCGGGCGGTGGCCGAGAGGCTGCGGGGCCATGTGCGCAGCCACGACGTGGTGGCGCGGCTCGGGGGCGACGAGTTCGCCGTGCTCTCCCGCGTCGAGGATGCGGCCGGGGCCGCGGCACTGGCCGAGCGCCTGATCGAGGTGGTCGCCGCGCCCTACGCCCTCGACGGGATCGTCGTCGAGATCGGGATGAGCGTCGGCATCGCCCTGGCCGCGTGCGATGTCCCGCAGGATATCGAGCGCCTCCTCAAGGAGGCCGACCTCGCCCTCTACGAGGCGAAGACCGAGGGGCGCGGCACCGTCCGCCTGTTCGAGCCGCAGATGGACGAGACCATGCGCGAGCGGCTCGGCCTCGAACGCGAACTGCGCGAGGCGCTCGCGCAGGACTGTTTCGAACTCCACTATCAGCCGCTCGTGGATCTGTCCGACAACCGCATCACCGGCATGGAGGCGCTGCTCCGCTGGCACCATCCCGAGCGCGGCCTCGTGAGCCCGGCGGTGTTCATCCCGCTGGCCGAGGAGACCGGGCTGATCGTGCCGATCGGCGAGTGGGTGCTGCACCAGGCCTGCCGGGACGCCGCCGCCTGGCCCGGCGAGATCAGCGTCGCGGTCAACGTCTCGCCGCTGCAGCTGCGCCACCGCGGCTTCGTCCAGAGCGTGCTCGGCGCGCTGGCGGGCAGCGGCCTCAAGGCGAGCCGCCTGGAGCTGGAGATCACCGAGAGCGTGCTGCTCGACGACACCGAGGCGAATCTCGAGACGCTCCACACCCTGCGCAAGCTCGGCGTGCGCATCTCCATGGACGATTTCGGCACCGGCTACTCCTCCATCAGCTACCTGCGCCGCTTCCCCTTCGACAAGATCAAGATCGACCGCTCCTTCGTGCGCGACTGCGCCGCCCAGTCGGAGGCCGGCGCGATCATCCGCGCCATCGTCAGCCTGGGGGCGAGCCTCGGCATCACGACGCTGGTCGAAGGCGTCGAGACCGAGCCGCAGCTCGCCACCGTCCGGGCGGAGGGGGCGCAGGAGGTGCAGGGCTACC
>NZ_BPRD01000543.1 GCF_022179745.1 Methylorubrum podarium | reverse complement strand
CCGGCGCGGCGGGGGCGGGATCGGGCCGGGACAGCGGCACCGCCCGGGTCTCGATCCGGCGGCCCGTCGGGGCGTCGTCGATGCGGGTGATCCGGTGGAGCGCGCCGCGGGTCTCGCCGGGAAGGGCCACGAGGTCGCCGGGCTCCAGGTCGATCCGGCGCGGGCTCACCCCGAAGGCCGCCGTGTCGCGGCCCGCGAGCGCCGCGTTGAGGACGGTCTCCGCCAGCGCCTGCGCGGCGTCGCGCCGGGTGACGAGGGCCGCGTCGATGCGCACCTCCTGCCGCCGCGCTCCGGCCGGGCGCGCGGCGGACACGGCGGCGCGGCGGTAATCCGGGCTCTCGCCGTCGGAAAAGCCGACCGCGACGGAGCGCGGCAGCTCGCTCTCCTGCGCCCGCACCCGGCGCAGGGGCGCCGTCTCGCCCTCGCCGAGGACGAGGTCGCCCGCCTCCAGGGCAGCGGGGGCGCCCGCCCGCCCGTCGCGAATGCGCAGGGTCCCGGCCGAGACCGAGACGTCGAGGCCGAACAGGCGGGCGAGCGGCTCTAGCGCCTCGCGGGCGGAGAGCGGCCGGTCGAGCACGGCGCCGTCGAGGAAGCCGGCGGCGTCGATGTCCAGGGGCGCGTCGATGCCGAGATCCCGGAGGATCGCCGCGATCAGCCGGTCGAGTTCCAGCCCCTCGATCCGGCCGGTGATCCAGTGGCCGAGCGCCCAGTTGGCGGCGTCTGACCACACGGTCGTGAAGTCGGGGAAGGCCGGGAAGGGCCGCGCGTCCCAGGCCCAGACAGAGATATGTCCGGGGTCGATCATCCGGCCGCCATAGACGGGCGAGACCGGATTGTGAGCCGGCTCGAAATCGTCCGTCTCCTCATCGAAGCGCGAGAGGATCGCGTCGAGGCCGCGGGCCTGGATCAGGTCGTCGCGGGTGCCGCGGGAGAAGGGCGGGAGCGCGTTCTCCGACGATTTCGGATCGGGGAAGACGTTCGGCCCGTTGGTGCCGCGATCGACCGCGGGGATGCCGATCTCGGTGAGCCAGATCGGCTTGGCCCCCGGCATCCAGGCCGTCGGCCCGGTCTCGACGCCGCCGGCCCGCTCGACATGCGGGTTCGACCACCACGCGACCAGATCCTTGGCCCGGTAGATCCACGGCTTGCCGTAGGCGCCGTCGGTGATCGGCGTGCGGCGCTGCGCGTCCCGGTCCTCGGGGCTGGCATAGTACCAGTCGAACGCCTCGCCCGCGCCGAGACGCGTTTCGAGATAGGCGCGGTCGTAGGGGCTCGCCGCCTCGGCCGCGTCGCGGTGATCGGACCCGTCGCGCCAGTCCGAGATCGGCGGGTAGTAGTCGATGCCGACCGCCGCGATGGCCGGATCGGCGAAGAGCGGATCGAGGGGGAAGCGCAGGAAGGCGCCGCCCTCGCGGACGTGGGCGCCGTACTCGGTCCAGTCGGCGGCGTAGACGAGGCCGACGCCGCTCCCGAGGCGGGCGCGGACCTCGCCCGCGAGACGCCGGAGCTGATCGACCGCCGGATAGGCGCCGGCCGGCCCGCGCACCCGCGTCAGCCCCACGAACTCGCTGCCGAGGATGAAGCCGGCCAGCAGCGCCCCCGCCGCCGCCCAGCCGGCGGCGAGGCCGGCATAGTGCAGGACCATCGCCCGGTAGCCCTGCGGGCCCTCGAAGAAGGCCGCGACCTGATCGGCGGCGCCGCCCGTGCCGTCCGGACTTCCGGCGCGGTCGGGGGCGGGATCGCAGGTGATGCGCCCGCGCCAGGGATAGGCCGGCTGGCTCTCGCCGGAGCGATAAGGGTCCGGCAGGGCGTTGTCGGCCGGCACGTCCATCATCACGAAGGGATAGAGCACGACCGAGAGGCCGCGGCGGCTCAGCTCCGCCACCAGCCGCCCGAGCCCGGCATCGGACGGCGTGCCGCCATAGGCGGGTGTCTCGCCGGAGCGGGAGACGGCCCGCGCCGCGGCGCGGCTCAGCCCGGCGACGGCCCAGGGCTCGCCCGTCGTCGCCTTCGTCGCCGAATCGACCCGCGGCGTCACGGTGCAGTGCCCGGCGCGCAGGTCGTCGCCGAACCAGCTCGTCACCACCGAGACCCGTTCGAGCCGCGGGCACAGGGCCTGGAGCGCGTCAAGGGAGGCGACGACGTCGCTGGCGCCCTGGAACTGGAAACGGTTTGCCGGCTTCGTCGCACCGAACCCGGCATCCTCGCTGACGGCGAGCGGGTCGAGGCCGAACTCGGTGGAGCCGGGGATCAGGCAGACCGCGCGGATCCTGTCCGCCAGCCCGGCGACGGGGCGGATCACCTCGAAGGCGAATTGCGGGACGCGGTTGCCGAAGGCGGCGAGCGGCAGGCGCTCGAACACGATGTAGGCGAGGCCGCGATAGGCCGGCGCGCTGTCCGCGCCCTCCTTGGCGACGATGAGCGGGTCGGGCGCCTGTGTCGCCGAGCCGGTATGGACACGCCAGTTCAGCGTCGTCAGGTCGAGTTCGCTGCCGTCCGCCCAGATCCGGCGCACCAGGGCGATCTCCCCGGCGCAGAGGCCGACGGCGAGATCGACGAAATAGCTGTAGGCCGTACGCACCGTCTTCTGCCCGCCCGTCCCGCCCTTGGAGCCGGAGGAGGACCGCTCCACCGTGGTGTTGGCGACCTCGAGCGGGCGCGTCGCCCAGATCAGGGTGCCGCCGATGCGGGCGCGGCCGTAGACGCGGGGGATCGGCCCGCCCTCGGTGGAGGTGAGGCCGCCGAGTTCTGTCAGGCGCGGCCCCTCGACGAAGCGCGGACTCGTGCCGGCGCCGAACAGGGCGTCGTCGAGCGCCGCGCCCCCGGCCGCGCC
>NZ_BPRD01000542.1 GCF_022179745.1 Methylorubrum podarium | reverse complement strand
CAGGGCGGCGCCGACGAGAGCGTCGAGGCCGTCGAGCAGGGGAGGGCTCACGGGCGGGGCTCCTCGATGGCGGTCCAGCGGGGCGCCTCGAACCGGACGAGGCCGGCGATGCGCAGGCGCTGCAGGACGGTCGAGACCTGCTTGACCCCGAGCCCGAGGCCGGGCGCCAGGTGCATCGGGAGCGCGCCCGCGGGGACGGCGCGCAGGGCGGCCAGGACGGCGGCGTCGCGGTCGGTCACGGGCGCCCCCTCACGTAGGCCCGGCCGATGCCGAGCGCCGACAGGATCTTCGCGCCCGGCGGGCGGCGGCCCGAAAGCACGTCTGCGAGGTAGCCGGGTCCGACGCCGTGGCGCCGGGCCCAGCGGGCGGCGGAGGGCGCGCGCTCGACGGCGGCGCGGAGCGAGAGTGGGCCGAGCATGGCGTCCCGCACGGCGGCGTCGGACACGAGCTGGCGCCCGGGCATGCGCTCCGTTCTGGGCCGCGGTACGATGCTCACGCCCGCCAGGCCGGCCCAGCGATGCGCCGTGCACTCCGCGACGCCCAGCCGGCGCGCGACGGCGCCGACGCCCACCGTGCTCGCGACGACACGGCGGACTTGCGCCGCCGTCACGCCCGAGCCGACCTCCCTCCACACCCGCATAGACCCCTCCACGAATCGACGCGCGACGCCGCGCCCAAGCATTCAAGCACGTTCGTCAGATGACGAAAGGGGAGTTGAGGGCACAAACTTAACGCGGACGACTGGATGAGCATGGAGCACTCAGAATTTACTCATTTAATGAGCATCCGGTTGGGGTCCAAAATTGACACCAGGACTGAACGAGATCTTGCGGCTGCCCCCGCGAGTGCTAGCATTCGTCATGTGCCGTAGTCGCGGCACAGCACAGGGAGGACGCGATGCCGGAGCTGTACAGGACGACGCGGGACTGGCAGGGGCCGCCGGAGGGCCTGGGCCTGGAGTGGCAGCCGCCGCGCGAGCTGCGCGTGTCGGGCGTCCTGAAGTGCCTCTGGACGGCTGAGGCCCCGTCGCAGGACTACGACGACGCGCTCGCCGGCCCCGAGGGGCGCCACCTGAAGGCCATCGGGTTCTCGCACGATCGCATGAGGTCCGGCCTGCCCTGCCTCTGGGAAGGGCCGGACTACGACCGCGAGCAGGCGGCCGTCCTCCTCAACACGGCCGCCCGGGGGTTGGCCGCCCACCGAGAGCGGGTCGCTCGCGAGCGCGCCCAGGCGGCCGCCGCGGCGGAGCGCCGGAGGGCCGAGGACCTCGCCCTCGCGGAGCGCGCCATCGCCGCCACGCGCGAGTCGCTGCGGACGCAGGGGTGGGCGTGGGCCGTGCGCGACGACGTCGAGCTCGCGGAGCGTCGCATCGCCAGGGGACCGGCTGGCTTGGAGCGCTACCAGAGCGAGCACCTGCTCGACCTCGTCGTGCGCGCGCAGGCCAACATCGACCGCGCGATGCGCGCGATGGAGATCCCGTACGAGCCCGAGGCCGAGCGGGCCGCCCTGCCGGAGGTGCAGGCCGCGGCGCATGAGGGCTGCCGGCTCCTGACCGCCCGCGACGCGGACCGGGCCTCGGTCGTCAACAAGTCCGGATGGGGCCGGAACAGCACGGTCCGGGGGCACATCCTCGCCGGCCTCCCGGCGCTGAATGCCGTGCTCGCCTCGCACGCGCTGCGGGCGCTCCGGACGCACCGCAAGCAGCTCCCCCCGGAGCTGGCGCTCAGGGTGTTCGGCCTCGACCTGCCCGACCTGCTCGCGGCGGCCGCGGCGGCGTGATTGTGGGTTGCGGGGGCGAGGCGATCATCAAAGCGTCGCCCCCGACAGGAGATCTCCAATGCGTTCCCTTGCCCGCCTGTTCGCCGCCCTCGCCGCCGTCGCCCTCGCGCCCCTGGTCTTCGTGTGGGAGGGCGGCCGCTGGGTCCTCCGGACTGTCGCGGGCGTCCGGCCGGATCCCGTCTTGCCCACCGCCGTCGCGGCCGAGGAATATCTCGACGCTGCCGCGGCCGTCCCCGCGCCGAGGCTGCCGACTGTCGCCGGCGTCCCTGCGACGCACCCGGTCGGCGTCGCGCTCGTCATGCACGCCCGGCACCTGACCGCCGGCGGCGACCCTGTCGACCTGTCCGGCCTGCCGGTGCCGGTCGCGACGTGGCTGCACTCCCTCTCGCCGGACGAGCTGACCGTCCTCGCCCGGACGCTCCCCCATCAGGCCGAGGCCCTCGCCGCCGGGCGCGGACGCGTCCCCGGGCTGCCTGGCTCCCACGACGCGGACGTGTCCGCGGAGCCCGTGACACATCCCCAGGCGGCCGATGTGGACGCGTCCGCGCCCGCATTCCACTGGCCCTACCGGGGGACGCCCGCGGACCGCGCGATGGCCGACCTGCTCGCGCACGTCGAGGGCGTCAGGGCGAGGCAGGCCAGGGTCGCCTAGGCCGCCCCAGCCCCCGAAAGCAACGAGGCCCGCCGGGGTGACCGGCGGGCCTTTTGGTTGTCCGACGTGCGCCCGCGCGGGGCCGACGTGCGTTCCATGTGCGTCTCTCTGCGGCCCCGCGTAGGCGCACCGGGAAAGCCGCAAGCGAAAAAGCGAGGGGCGCCGACGATTTCTCAGGCGCGCCTGGCAGGCCGGCGGGCCTCCGCCTTGGACGCCCGGATCCTCAGGCCGGCCACCTCAGCGCGGGCGGCGGCGAGCTGGCGGGCGAGCTCGGCCTCACGGGCGCGGGAGGCCAGGAGGGCCTGGCCGAGGCGGTGGACGGCTGCCTCCGACCGGGCCTCGGCACGGTCCCACGCGGCCCGCTCAAGGGCAGCCTTGGCGGCCCCGTCGGCGGCGAGCAGGGCGTTGAGCAGGCCGGTACCGACCTCGCCCGTCACTGCATGCCCGTGGCTCATGTCCGCCTCCCTCTCTCAGGAGGCCTATAGATTCAGGGTCCAGGCTCCCTGTCCAGCTGCGCTTGGCGAGAGGGTTACTGGATCCCTGGGCGTCGAATGCTCGGGACGCGTCCGGGCTCCTTCTCGACCCTGGCCGGATAGCCCCCCCGTTACTTCGGGGATCTGTAACGGAAATCCGAGGCGCCGCGGCGGGCGGCCTGAGTGCGCCCGACACGCACCAGTCAGTAATGCGCCATGAGCTGACCTTTGCCGTCAGCCATTCGAAGGGCTGGTCATCGACCGAGAGCAGACGCGCGCCTATAGGACCGGGTGGTCACGACTGTAGCGACCTCCTCAGTGGGACATCAGGCAACAGACGGTCGTCTCGCTCAGCAGGTCGCGCGTGACCCCGCCGAAGAACCACTCGCGTAGGCGGCTGTAGCCGTAGCCGCCCGTTACGATAAGGTCCCCGTCGATCGCGCGGACGGCCTTCTGCAGGTCCTCGGCGACGCTCCAGCCCGAGCGCGCCGCCAGATGCCCGCTGGCGTTGACGTCGTGCAGGGCGAGGTAGCGGACGACGTCGTCCACCTCCGCCCGGTCCCCGTCGTCCGTCATTCGAAGCACCTGGACCGCCTCCGCGCGCCTGAGCAGGGGCAAGGCGTCCGAGAGCGCCCGGCGGGTCTGCGGCGTGTTCTTCCAGCCGACGACGATGCGCCTAGCCTCCAGGTGCTCGATGCCGGCCGAAACCACGAGGACGGGGCGGCCCA
>NZ_BPRD01000541.1 GCF_022179745.1 Methylorubrum podarium | reverse complement strand
CCGAGCGCCAGCATCGGCAGCAGCGCCGAGGTGCCGGCGGCGTGGGCCGCGGTCTCGGGGGCCAGCACGCCCTCGATATCGCCGCGCCCGAACTCCTCGGGCTGGCGGGAGAAGCGCTTGGCGAGGCCGTAGCCCATGAACGAGGCCGCGATGGCGCCGCCCGGGGTGACGCCCATCCACATGCCGACGACCGAGGAGCGGATCAGCGTCGCCCAGTAGCGCGGCAGCGAGGCCCAGGTGCGCAGGACCACGCCGAGATCCATGGCGGCCCGCTTGCCCTTGAAGTGCAGGCCCTCCTCGATGGTGAGCAGGATCTCGGAGACGCCGAACAGGCCGATCACCACGACGAGGAAGTCGAAGCCCTTCATCAGCTCGGGCGTGCCGAAGGTCAGGCGCAGGTCGCCCGAGATGGTGTCGAGGCCGACCGCGGCGAGCAGGAAGCCGAGCGCCAGGGAGACGACGATCTTGGCCTTGTTCTCCCGGCCCATGCCGATGAACGAGCAGAAGGTGAGGAAGAAGACGCCGAAGAACTCGGCCGGGCCGAAGCGCAGGGCGAACTTGGCCACGAGCGGCGCCACGAAGGTGATGAGCACCACGCCCGAGAGCGCGCCGATGAAGGAGGCGGTGAAGGCCGCGGTCAGGGCCTCGCCGGCCCGGCCCTTCTGCGCCAGCGGGTAGCCGTCGAAGGTGGTGGCGACCGACCACGCCTCGCCGGGGATGTTGAACAGGATCGAGGTGATCGCGCCGCCGAACAGCGCGCCCCAGTAGATCGACGACAGGAGGATGATCGCCGAGGTCGGGTCCATGCCGAAGGTCAGCGGCAGCAGGATCGCGACGCCGTTGGGGCCGCCGAGGCCCGGCAGCACGCCCACCACGATGCCGAGCAGCACGCCCACCACCATGAACAGGATGTTGTGCCACGTCAGCGCGACCTGGAAGCCGAGCAGGAGCTGGTTGAGGTCGTCCATGAAAATCTCTCCGCCGCGGGCCGGTCAGGTCAGTAGCCGAGGAAGGCTTCGATCGGTCCCTTCGGCAGCGGAACCCGGAACTGTTGCTCGAACACCCAGAAGGTGACGAACGGAACGAGCACGACGGCGAGCGCGGTCTGCCACCAGCGGAAGGAGCCGAGCGTGAGCATGAACAGGGCCATGAACAGGGCCGAGGACAGGTAGATGCCGAGGAAGGCGATCCCCAGCACGTAGAGGAACAGCGGCACGAAGACCTGGGCCACGAGCCGGAGCTGGCCGTAGGTGACGAAGACGCTGTCCTCCCGCCGCAGGGCGCTCACGAGGGCGGCGATGGCCGCGATGCCGAGGATCGCGGCGACGCGGGCCGGGAAGAAGCCGTTCTCCGGCCCGTTGTCCCAGCCCGCGCCCCGCTCGTAGGAATCCCACAGGGCCAGCGCGGCGAGGCCGAGCAGCAGCAGCGCCACGACGATCTCGACGGCGCGGCGCGACAGGCCGCGCTCGGGAAGCGGGGGAGAGGCTTCGGTCATGGTGGGAACTTCTCAAACAGGTCTTCGCCTCGGCCGCGCCGCCCTCCGCCGGAGCGGCGGCCGGCGCGGCCGGAAGGGGCTCAGTTCGTCGCGATGAAGCCGGCCTTGGTCATCAGCTCCTTGTGCTTGCGCTCGTCCTCCGTGAGGAAGTCGACGAAGCTCTGGCCGGAGCGGAAGTCGGGCACCAGCGCGTTGCGCTCGAGATAGGCCTTCCAGTCCGGGGTCTCGGTGACCTTCTTGAACAGCTCGACGTAGAAGGCCTGCTGCTCCGGCGTGACCTTGCCGGGCATGAACATGCCGCGCAGCATCTGGTAGGTGACGTTCATGCCCTGCGACTGGCAGGTCGGGATGTCGGACCACGCCATGTCGGCGGTGACCTTCTGGGTGTACTGCATCGGCTTGTCGGAGAAGGCGCAGAGCGGCTTCACCGCGCCGGAGCGCCAGTTGGCGACCTCCTCGGCCGGGTTGTTCATGTTGGCGTCGATGTGCCCGCCCGCGAGCTGAACCGAGGCCGGGCCGCCGCCCTGGTAGGGCACGTAGGTGATCTTGGTGCCCGTGGCCTGCTCCATCGTCACGGAGATCAGGTGATCCTCGCGCTTCGAGCCGTTCCCTCCGGTCTTGAGCGGCGGGCTCGCGGTCTTGGCCGCCTCGATGAAGTCGCCGGCGGTCTTGTAGGGCTTGGCGCTGTTGACCCAGAGCACGAAGGCGTCCTGCGCCATCATCGCGATCGGCGTGAAGTCCTTCCAGCTCACCGGAAGCTTGGTGGAGAGCGGCGTCATGTAGATGCCGCTCGACGTGGTGATGAGCTTGTGCGGGTCGCCGGCCGACTTCTGGATGTCGAGCATCGCCTCGCCGCCCGCCGCGGCGGGCTTGTTGACGATGATGATCGGCTGCTTGACGAGGCTGTTCTTCTGAATCGCCCCCTGGATCGTGCGCGCCATCTGGTCGGAGGATCCGCCGGGCGGGAAGGGAACGATGATCTCGATCGGCTTCGTCGGTTCCCAGGCCTGCGCCGAGGCAGCAGACAACAACAGGGCCGCGATCGCGGCCTGCATGGCGACTCTCATGGCGTTTCCTCTTGCAGCGCACTCTTTCGGCACGCGGTCTGTTTTTTGGCTCGAAGACCGGCCTGCTGCACCGGCAGCCCCGACGGTTGGCGAGAACCACGCCTTGCCGGACCTCGGGAGGCGCAGCGTAGACCTGGGCCGACGGCCGATTGAACTTTGAATTATACCGCAAAATCATGCAAGCGCGCTGGGCGTTTTATGCACGCGCCGCTGTCGAATATGCACCGTTCGGGATTTTTCCGGACCGACGGCGTCCCTGGTATGCGGCGGCTGAGCCGGCGTCGACCGCCGGTGCGCTCGCACCGGACGAGAGACCATCACCGTTGCTTGAGCCGTGCGGCGAGCCCGTGCTCCCGCGCTGGACGCTCGACCGCAGATCGTGTCTGATCACCCGAATACATGGAGGACGTGAGCCATGTCCGGCGGTAGGGAGGATCAGGGCCGGCTCACGCGCGCGGCGAGCTTCGTCTTCCTCCATACCGAGCACGCGATCTACGCGGCCCTCGGCGCGCTGCTCGGCCTGACAGCCCTCGTCGCGCTGATCGATGCCGCCGGGCTGACCTGGGAGGCGTTCCGCACCCTGGGAGGCGCCGACCAGATCCTGGAGGTGGTGGACCGGCTGCTGTTCCTGCTGATGCTCATCGAGATCCTGCACACGGTGCGGGTGTCGATGCGCTCGGGCAAGCTGACCTGCGAGCCGTTCCTGATCGTCGGGCTCATCGCCTCGATCCGGCGGGTCCTGGTGATCACCCTGCAATCCTCGGAGATCACCCACGCCAAGGATTGGTCCCCGGAGAAGCAGGCGCTGTTCCAGGCATCGATGATCGAACTCGGGGTTCTGGCCGGCCTGATCCTGACGATGGTGTTCGCGATCTTCGTGCTCCACCGCGCCCGAGACGACGGCAAGCCCGCGGGCGAGGAAGCGCAGGAGCATGCCGGCCCGTGAACGCCGACCTGAACCGACGGTCCGTCGACGGGACTCGGTGCGGGATCGGTCCTTGTGCCTGACCGTGCCGTCGGTTGCGCCGATGCTCGCTGGTGCCTCCTCCTCCGTCCTGCGCCGATCCGGTCGATCCCCTGTCTGCTCGCATTGCGGACCGAATGCCGTCGCCGGGCCGGAACGCGGAGCGGGCGGGTTCGGTTGATGGCAAGGCTTCCCGCGATCGTCTCCCGACCATGTCGAGCATCGGTTTCCCATGAACGCCAAACCTGATGCGATTCCGTCGTCGGCGCCCGCGGTCGAGCACGGTCCGATCCTCGACGCCCGCACGCGGCTGCGGCTCGGGCGACAGCTGGAAGCGATGTACGAGCCGGTGCTCGACGAGGTGCTCGACCCGCGCCTGGCGGAGTTGCTGCGGCAATTAGAGAGCGACCAGAGGCAGGTGCAGGGGGGATAGCCGCCTCAGGCGCCGTCGAGATGGGCTCTGATGAAGGCGCCGGCCTGCGCCAGCGAGCGCCGTCCATCGGCCACTTCTTGGTAGAAGAGATGCCAGGCATGGATCATGTGCGGCCAGATCGTGAGCTGCACGGCGACGTCCGCCGCTCCCGCGGCCGCGGCGAGCCGGACCGCATCGTCGAGAAGCGTTTCGGCCGAGCCCACCTGGATCAGCATCGGCGGCAGCCCCGTCAGGTCGGCGTGGATCGGCGAGACGAGCGGACCGCGCGCATCGGCGCCGTCGACCGCTCGCT
>NZ_BPRD01000540.1 GCF_022179745.1 Methylorubrum podarium | reverse complement strand
GCCGCCCCCAAGGGCGACCCGCTCGCCGAGCTTGCCCGCATCGTCGGGCAGGACGATCCCTTCCGCGCCCTGCTGGAGGCGCGGGAGAAGAATCCGGTTCAGGACGTGCCGGCTCCCGTGACGCGCCCGCCCGAGGGCGGCCGCCCGGCGCGCGTCGAGCCGACCTTCGTGGACGTGCCCGCCCACAACCCGGCCCATGGCCAGACGCAGGCTCACGCGCAGAACCCGGCGGATGCCTTCGACCAGTATCTCGCCTCCGTCGAGCAGGGCATGTACGCCGAGGGCCCGGCCGATCCGGCCGCCTTCGCCGAGCCCGAGGAGGGCTACCGCACCGGTCGCGCCGAGCGTCCGCGCGCCCGCAACCGCCTCGTCCAGGTCGGCGCCGGCCTGGCGGTGGTCGCCGTCTGCGTCGGCGGCGCCCTGGCATGGCGCGGCACCCACGGCATCGGCGGCAGCGGCCCGATCACCGTGCTCGCCGACAAGACACCGCTGAAGGTGCAGCCGACGGCCACCGACGGCGTCGAGATCCCCGACCAGAACAAGCAGATCTACGATCGCAACGCCAAGGACGGTCAGATCAAGATCGTCAACCGCGAGGAGCAGCCCCTCGACGTCAACCAGGCCGCTCGCACCGCCGCCGGGCGCGGCGAGGGCGCGGAGCCGGGGCAGGGAGGGGCGACCCCCGGCCAGGGCGGCATGCTGTCCGACACGTTCGGCGAGCCGCGCCGGGTCCGCACCGTCTCCGTCAAGCCGGACACGCCGGTGCTCCAGCCGCCGGCCGCCCAGGCCGAGACCGTCCCGGCTCACAGCCCGGCCGCGACCTCGCCGATCCCGACCATGACCATGCCCGACACCGCGGGCAACGGCACCACGACGCCCGCGTCGGAGCCCCGGCGGTCGGCCTCGCCGCCGTCGCGCACTCTGGCCTCGAATCCCCCGCCGGTGGCGGCCCCCGTCGCCGAGGCGCCGCAGGAGACCCCGGCCGCCGCTCCGGCCGCGCGCCCGAAGGCGCCGCAGCGCGTCGCCTCCGTCTCGCCGGAGACCACCGCCAGCACCTCCGAGCCCGCGCCCGCCTCCGCCGCGCTCGCGGCCCCGGTCGGCGGCTACTCGGTTCAGCTCGGCGTGCGCGGCAGCGAGAGCGAGGCCCGGGCCGCCTTCCGGGAGATGCAGGGCAAGTACAGCCAGCTCGCCGGCAAGCCCGAGCTGATCCGGCAGGCCGAGGTGAACGGCAAGACCCTGTTCCGCGTCCGCGTCGGGCCTCTGGCCAAGAACGAGGCCTCAAGCCTGTGCAGCGCGCTGCAGGGCGCGGGCGGTCAGTGCTTCGTCGCCAAGAACTGAGCGTCGAGGACCTGAACCGAGGACACGGTCGGCCATCGGCCGGCCGCTCCCGTTCATCCCATCAGATCCCTCATCCTGAGGTGCGGGCGGGGTCAAAGCCGTGCTCGGCAATCGCCGGAATGCCGCCGAGCACTCTCGCTTGACCTGCCGATTCGAGGACCGTCGGCCCCATGACCTCAGCCAGCACGCCCCGCGCCGTCATCCTCGGCTGTTCCGGCACGGCGCTGACGGCCGAAGAGACCGCCTTCTTCCGCGACCTGCGGCCCTGGGGCTTCATCCTGTTCAAGCGCAACATCGGCACCCCGGACGAGGTGCGCGCGCTGACCGAGGCCCTGCGCGGGACGCTCGGCCGGGCGGACGCACCGATCCTGATCGACCAGGAGGGCGGGCGGGTGCAGCGGATGGGCCCGCCGCACTGGCCGAAATACCCCGCGGCCGGACGCTTCGATCCGCTCGGCGACGAAGCCGCGGAGATCGCCCGGCTCGGCGCCCGGCTGATGGCCCACGACCTCCGGGAGGTCGGCATCAATGTCGATTGCGCGCCGATGCTCGACGTCCCCGTCGCCGGCTCGGACAACATCATCGGCGACCGGGCCTACGGCGACACGCCGGAGCGGGTGATCGCGCTCGGCCGCGCCGTGGCCGAGGGGCTGATGGCGGGCGGCGTGCTGCCGGTCATCAAGCACATTCCCGGTCACGGCCGGGCGACCTGCGACAGCCATCTCGACCTGCCCGTGGTCGAGGCCGACCGGGCGAGCCTCGCTGAGAGCGACTTCCGCCCGTTCCGCGCGCTCGCCGACCTGCCGCTCGCCATGAGCGCGCACGTGGTCTTCACTGCCCTCGACCCGGAGCGGCCCGCCACCCTGTCGGAGCGCGTGATCCGCGAGGTTGTGCGCGGCGAGATCGGCTTCGACGGGCTCCTGATGACCGACGACCTGTCGATGCACGCGCTCCAGGGCCCGTTCCGCGAGCGGGCGGACGCCGCCTACCGCGCCGGCATCGACGTGGTGCTCCATTGCAACGGGCGCATGGACGAGATGCGAGCGGTCGCGGACGCGGCCATCGATCTCGACGGAGCGGGCGCGCGCCGTGCCGAGGCCGCGCTCGCCCGCCTCGCCGCACCGGACGCCCTCGACCTGGCCGAGGCCCGCGCCCGCTTCGAGACCGCATTCCCGACGGCCTGAGGCTGCGCCCCGCAACGAGGCGAAGTGCGACAAAGAAGGGCAAGGGCTGCGCAGCCTTTGCCCGCTCAAGCGCCCCGCGCTGCTTGTGTTCGCGCCACTCGATCCCTAGGTTCGCCCCAATTCAAGTGGAGGCGCCGCCGGAGTTGGCGCGGCGCAGGAGGTTGCCATGGGCAGCATGAGTGTCTGGCACTGGGTCATCGTTGCGGTCGTCGTCATGCTGCTGTTCGGCCGCGGCAAGGTGTCGGAGCTGATGGGCGACGTCGCCAAGGGCATCAAGGCCTTCAAGAAGGGCATGGCCGACGACGAGACCCAGGCGAACACGACGACGAGCGTGCCGCCGGTGGGCCCGAACGATCCGGTCCGCACGCTGCCGCACCAGGGCGTGCCGGGCACCGCCCCGCAGCCGACGCATGCGCAGCCTCAGGTGCCGCCGCACGTGCCGGCGGGCGACCACAAGGCCGTCTGAACAACGGGTTTGTCGGGCTGAATCGGCGGTCGGGCACGGTTGAAGATCGGCCCCGGGCAGGATAGCGCGGGCCGTGCGCCCGTCCTCGACAGGCGCGGCCCCGCGGGACGGACGACGCAATGCTGGACATGAGCTGGGGCGAGGTGATGCTGATCGGCGGCGTCGCCCTGATCGTCATCGGACCCAAGGACCTGCCGAAGGCCCTGCGCACGCTGGGCCAGATCACCACCAAGGTCCGCCGCATGGCCGGCGAGTTCCAGTCGCAGTTCAACGAGGCGATCCGCGAGGCGGAGCTGGAAGAGGTCCGCCGCGACGTCGAGGGCGTGAAGCGCACCGTCGATGCCGCGCGCCCGACCTTCAACCCCGTGGACACCATCCGCAACGAGATCCGCAGCGCGGTCGAGAGCCGCCCCGGCTCCGGCAGCAGGGAGACCGGCGCGACGGACACGGGCAGCTTCGACGTGCCGCGGCCGACGCCCGAGCAGCAGGCCGCGCGGATGCACGATGCGCCGCCCCCCGCTTCCGCGGCCGAGACGCCTCCCACCACCTCCGGCAGCAAGACCGAGACAGGCCCGACTCCATGAGCGACGAGCGCGATGAGGCCGAGATCGAGGCCTCGCGGGCCCCCCTTCTGGAGCACCTGATCGAACTGCGCTCGCGGCTGATCAAGTCGCTGCTCGCGTTCATCGTGATGTTCTTCGGCTGCTTCTTCTTCTCGAAGCAGATCTACAACGTGCTCGTGCACCCCTATGTCTCGATCGTGGGGCCGCAGAACGCCGAGCTGATCGCGACCCACTTCCTCGAACAGGTCTTCACCAACATCAAGCTGAGCGTGTTCGGGGCGGGCTTCCTCGCCTTCCCGGTCATCGCCACGCAGGTCTACGCTTTCGTCGCGCCCGGCCTCTACCGCAACGAGCGGCAGGCCTTCCTGCCCTACCTCGTCGCCACGCCGATCTTCTTCCTGCTCGGGGCGCTGGTCGTCTACTTCCTGGCGATGCCGCTGCTGATCCAGTTCTCGGTCTCGCTGCAGCAGATCGGGCAACCGGGCGAGGCGACGATCCGGCTGCTGCCGAAGGTCGACGAGTACCTCTCGCTGATCATGACGCTGATCTTCGCCTTCGGCCTCGCGTTCCAGATGCCGGTCATCCTGACGCTCCTGGGCCAGATCGGCGTGATCGACGCCGCCTTCCTGCGGGAGAAGCGGCGCTACGCGATCGTGCTCGTCTTCGTCGCCGCCGCCG
>NZ_BPRD01000539.1 GCF_022179745.1 Methylorubrum podarium | reverse complement strand
GGCCGAGGCCCGCGCCCGCGAACTCAGCGAGAGCGTGGCCCGCGCGGCCCGCGAGGCCGGCACGGCGGTGACGGGCGATTTCGAGCGCCTGCGCAGCGGCGCCGACGAGGAGAGCGCCCGCACGGCGGCGGCGGTCCGCAGCGCCATCGAGGCGGCGTCGGCCAAGATGATGGAGAGCTTCACGGCCGCCTCCGGCCAGTTCGGCGACTCGGTCGCGCGGATGAACGCGATGGCCGCCGAGATCCGCCGCGAGCTCGACGCGACCCGCGCCGACCTGCAGCGCGGCGTCCTCGACCTGCCCCGCGAGACGCAGGACGCGACGAGCGAGATGCGTCGCGTCGTGGCCGAGCAGATCGACGCGCTGAACGAGCTGGCGGCGCTCGTCGCCCGCTCCAACCGCTCGGTCGATGTCGCCCAGCCGGCGGCGCAGGCCCGCGCGGTCGAGCAGCGCCGGACGGCCGAGGCCGGCCGCGCCGCCTCGGCTCCGATCCCGGCCTCGATCCCGGCGCCGCAGCCGGCTCCTGCGCCGGCCCGCAGCGCGGCACCGACGGCATCGCGGCCCCAGGCGTCGGCTCCGTCCGCCGCCCCCGCGCGTCCGGCGAGCCCGGCCGCCGCTCAGGGCGGTGGTCAGGGGGCGGTCCAAGGAACGGCCCAAGGAGCGGTCCAGGGGCGACCCGGCACCCGCGACAACCGCGGCTGGCTGTCCGATCTCCTGACCCGCGCCTCGATCGACGACGACGGCGCCGAGGCGGCCCCCGCTCCGGCTCCGGCACCCGCGCCCGAGGCGAAGGGGCCGGTGGAGCGGATCTCGCTCGACGCGATCTCGACCGACATCGCCCGGATGGTGGATCATCAGGCCTCGGTCGAGTTCTGGCAGCGCTACCGCCGGGGCGACGCGAACCTGTTCGACGGCCGCCTCTACACGGCGCAGGGCCGCCAGACCTTCGAGCAGATCCAGCGCCGCTACCGGGCGGATGCCGAGTTCCGCCGCACGGTCGATCGCTACGTCGGCGAGTTCGAGCGGCTGCTCGGCGAGGTGACGAAGAACGACCGCGACACCAAGCGCGCGGACGCCTACCTCACCTCGGAGACGGGCAAGGTCTACACCATGCTCGCCCATGCCAGCGGCCGGTTCGACGAGGCGTGAAGCCGTAACCCTCGACCGGGGCTCCAACGAAAAAGGCCCCCGTCGCGC
>NZ_BPRD01000538.1 GCF_022179745.1 Methylorubrum podarium | reverse complement strand
GGACGCGGACTGAAACCCTCGGCCCGGAGGCTGGCTGCTTCGGCGGTGGTTTGGCGCCCTCTGCCGCGTGGACACGGACTGAAACTCTCGCTCCCCGCCCGCTGCGGGCTCGGGTGCATTTGGCGACCGTTGCCGCTTGGGCGCGGACTGAAACGCGATTAGGTGGAGGATGTGATTGCGAGCGTCATTTAGCGATCGCTGCCGCGGGGATGCGGACTGAAACTCTTCTTCCTCTTATTTTTCCTATAGAACATTTCTTCTTGAAAAATTGAAATACAATCTGGCATCTCAGCATATATAATTTGGCGTGCCAAGCTAGGACTAATATTAGAAACTCATACTGAAAAACATTCGAGAACCAGGCTATCTCGCTCTCCTTGACAGGCAATTTCTGCTACTAGGCTGAACTTTGACGCGTAGGGCTTGCGTGATCCGCGAGATAGCCGCAGAACTCCGCATTGAGCGCTTCTTCCGTGCTCATTCTGGCAGCGATGAGCCGCACCACCTTCCTGTTTGTCTTCGCCTACGACGTCGCCCGTGATCGTGCCCGGTCGCGCCTTCACGACATGCTCGCTGAAACTCTCGTGCGCGTGCAGGACAGCGTGTTCGAGGGACGATTGACCCCGCGGGAGGCAGATCGCCTGTTCGAACGCGCCGCAGCGCTGATCGGACCGGACGACACCCTACGCCTATGGGCGGTCGGCGCCGACGGACTGGCTCGCTGCCGGGCCTGCGGGGGTCCGCCCGTGCCCGAGGCGCGAGCGTTCCACCTGTTCTGATGGAGGCTGCATCGACGGCGATGGTCTCACCCCGCACTCTGGTCGAGGTGTGGAGCGAGGATGTGGTGCGGGTCGTCTGCGCCCGCCCCTCCGATCTCGAGGATCATTTCGATCTCGCGCTTCGGATCCGGGGTGCGCTCGGCGGGGCGCTGTCCGTGGCTGGACCGGTGCTGGGAGCCCGACCAGACCCGGCCCATCGGCCCAATGCCTTCGAGCTTCTTTACGGTTCGCTCCCGCCTCGCAGACAGGGCGAACCGCTGATGGGGCGTCCGATGGCGATCGACGCGGACGTCATCGGTGACGAGGTCCACGTCGAAGTTCGGCTGTTTGGTGGCAGCGGGTTCTGGCTGGAACAGGTGCGCGACGGCCTGCTCGCCGCGCTAGAAGACGGGGTTGCCTTGCGGCCGAGCGGTCAACGCGTGCCCTTCTCCCCGCTCACCTGCACCACGTGCCGCATCGTCCCCGAGCCGGCGCCGTCCCGCGTCGGCGAGGCCGTTCTGACCTTCCTGACGCCGCTCGCGATCCGGTCGGGCTCTCGTCCATCCGCCGCACCGGGCGCACTCCTCTCAGCGCTTCAGGCTCGAATGGCCGGGCTTGCACCTTGGCAAGGCGTGACCCTCGCCTTCTCGGCCATGGATGCGCGCGCGGCCGCCGCAGCCCTACACGTGGAAGCGGAGGCGTGGCGGCCCATCGCGTTCCGGCGGTTCTCACGTCGCGCGCCAGGCGCGCCGATTCCGGTCATGGGGTTCTGCGGGCGCCTGCGCCTGACCGGCGCACTCGACCCGATCGGTCCACTCCTCCACCTCGCACGACGCACCCACCTCGGCAGCAACGCCGCGCTGGGCCTCGG
>NZ_BPRD01000537.1 GCF_022179745.1 Methylorubrum podarium | reverse complement strand
CGCCCCTCTCCTCCCCCTTGTGGGGAGGAGGCAGGAGGTGGGGGTGGTTCAGGATGAGGCGGTGCGGTGCCTTCTGCACCACCCCCACCCCGAACCCCTCCCCACAAGGGGGAGGGGACGCGTAGGCTGCTTCGTCGAGCATCACTGGTCTCGCCGTCTGGGATCTTTGAATTCGAGCCTTCCTTCCGGGGAGGCACCGCCGCGCGGGCTCTCGGCCTCGTCCTGCTGCTGGCCGGAGCGTGTCCCCTGCCCGCCTCGGCGCAGGTGCGCGGCGTGGAACTCCGCACGCCGCGCGCCTTCGGCTACTTCCAGGGCGACCTCGTTCAGGTGCAGGCCGAGATCCGCGCCGATCCGGGCTTCACCCTGCAGCGCCCGTCCCTGCCGAAGCCCGGCCCCGTCACCTACTGGCTCGACCTGCGCGACGTGCGGACGGAGGAGGGCCGGGGCGCGGACGGCTCCAACGTGATCCGCCTGCGCCTGACCTATCAGGACTTCTACGTGGCGCTCGACGCCCGCACCCTCGACGTGCCGGGCTTTCCCGTCACCGTCGAGAGTACGGGAGCGAACGGCTCGACCACGGCGGTGGCGCAGGTGCCGGCCTGGAAGATCGGCGTCTCGCCGTTGCGCGAGGTGCAGCCCGAGCGGCGCGACGACCCGGCCGAGTATCTGCGGCCCGACGGACGCGCGCCCCGCCTCGATCCGCAGCCGGCGCTCGCCTCGGCCGCCGGCTGCCTCGCCCTCGCGGCGCTGGCGCTGGTGCTGCTCGCCTACGACCGGGCGTGGTGGATGTTCGGAGGCCGCCGCGGCCGGCCCTTCGCGCAGGCGCTGAAGGCGCTGCGCCGGGCACGGCGGCAATCGCAGGGAGAGGCCCTGTACCGCGCGGCGCTGCTCGCCCTGCATCGCGGCCTCGACGCGACCGACGGCCGCCGGGTGCTCGCCGACGACCTCCCCGATTTTCTGGAGCGCCATCCCGCCTTCCGGGGGCAGGCGGGCGGACTCCAAACCTTCTTCACGGCCTCCCGTCTCGCCTTCTTCGGCCGGGACACCGCCGGGGCCGGGACGAGATTCCCCCTGCCCGAGGCCGAGGCGCTGCTGCGCCGCCTCGGCGCGGTCGAGCGGAGCGCGTGATCCCGTGGCGCCGCTGCTTCCCTCCCTCGGCGTGGCCACGCCCTGGTGGCTCTGGCTCCTGCCGCTGGCGGGGCTGCCGCTGCTCCTGTCCGTGACGCGGCGCAGCCCGGTCGCCTCGGTCGCGGCAGCCCCCGAGGATCCCCTCTCCGCGGGCTTGCGGATCGCCCTGACCGCCGCCGGCATGCTGGCGGTCGGCGGCCTCGTCCTGGCGCTGGCCGGCCCCTACCGCGCCGGCGAGCGGGTGACCCGCACCGGCGTCGGCGCGCAAGTTTCGATGCTGATCGACCGCTCGGGCAGCATGAACGAGACCTTCGCCGGCCGGCAGCCCTCGGGGGAGGAGGAATCGAAGGCCGCCGCCTCCCGCCGCATCCTGCGCGACTTCGTCGGCGAGCGCGCCCACGACCAGTTCGCGGTGACCGCCTTCTCCACCGCGCCGATGCTGGTCGTGCCGATGACCGACCGGCACGACGCCGTGCGCGCGGCCATCGCCGCCATCGACCGGCCGGGCCTCGACTACACCAACGTCGCCCGCGGCCTCGGCATGGCGCTGTCGCAGTTCGGTGCGGGCGCGCCGGGGGTGTCGCGGGCGCTGCTCCTGGTCTCGGACGGGGCGGCGGTGATCGATCCGCGCATCCAGGCGCAGCTGCGCGCCGAGTTCGCCCGGGTGCGGCCGAACCTCTATTGGCTGTTCCTGCGCACCAAGGGCTCGCCCTCGATCCACGACAAGCCCGCGGGCGAGGACACGCCGCAGGCCGCGCCGGAGCGCCATCTCGACCTGTTCTTCAGGAGCCTCGGCGTGCCCTACCGCGCTTTCGAGGCGGAGGGCGCCGACGCGGTGGCGAGCGCCGTGCGCCAGATCGAGGCGCTGGAACGCGACCCCATCCCCTATACCGAGGAGCGCCCCCGCCGCGACCTCACCGGCTGGGCCTACGCGCTCGCCGCCCTCGGCCTGCTCCTCCTCGTCCTCGCCAAGCTGGCGGAGACCGATTTTTTGCGCGCGCCCGTTCGTGAGCAGGCGGCCATCGCCGTTCCCGCGCCCGCCGCCGCACCGAAAAAAAGGGCCGCCGCCTGATGCCCTCCGCCCTCACCCACGCCTCCGCGCCATCCCTGCGTGCCCGGCTCGGCGCGGGCGCCGGCCAGGGCTGGCGCAGCGTCCGTCCGTTCCTGCTGGTGCTGCTGCCGATCCTGCTGCTCGGGACGGCCGCCGCCTTCGCGCTCTCGGCGTGGCGGGACACGCGCACCAACGCGGCCATCGCCGCGCTCGAAGCGGGGCGCGACGTCGCCGTCCCGCCCGACGCCCCCGACGCGCTCCTCGTCGCACGGACGAAGTTCCTGGCGTTTCGCGATCGCCTCGGCGAGACCGAGCCGCTGCTGGAGACCCTCGACGGCCGGCGATCCGCTGAAGCCGCGGCGCGGGCCCGCTACGTCGTCGCCAATGCCCGCATCCGCGAGGCCTTCCGGCTGATCGAGCGCAGCGAGCTCGACAAGGCGGGGCCGCAGGTCACCCTCGCGCGCCAGGACTACCGCCGGGCGCTCCAGGCCCGGCCCGACTTCTGGGACGCGAAGTTCAACTTCGACGTCGCCTCGCGCCTGATCCGCGACTTCCCGGAATTCGACCGCACGTTCGGCGACGAGCTGAAGGCCGAGCCCAAGCAGATCTGGACCGACATCCCCGGCCAGCCGCGGGGCGGGCCATGAATGTGCGGGCCATGAGCCTCTGGGCCGAACTCCCCTTGGCAAGGAACCTGCGCGACCGCCGTCTCCAGGCGCTCGCCGCCGCGCTTCTGCTCGC
>NZ_BPRD01000536.1 GCF_022179745.1 Methylorubrum podarium | reverse complement strand
CGCCGCCGGCGACGGCGCCTACCGTGCCCGCCACCCAGTCGAACACGTTCTGGATCGCCGCCATCGGCGTGGCCGCGGGCGCCGCCGCGACCTCCGCGCCCGACGAGGACGCCCCCCACACGATGTTGTTGGCCACCGCCGGGTCGGTATAGGTCGAGTCCGCGATCGTGACGTTGCCGCCGCTCGCGTTCCAGATGACGGCGTTGGACAGGGGGTCCCCCCGGCCCTGGTCGTCGGCGATGTTGTCGAAGGAGCGGGTGTCGACGAACGACACGTCGTCCGAGTAGGACGAGAAGCCGCCGTTGCCCATGTGGATCACGTCGACGTTCTCGACGTGTCCTCCTTGCGAATCGCCCTCGAACATCACGCCGACGCCGCTCGGCGAGTTGTTCCCGTCGATCACGCCGTTGGCGATCGTCACGTTCGGGCTGTCGATGATCGAGACGTTGTCCTCGACATGCGATCCGTTCGGATCGTTGGTGACGGAGAAGTCCGTGAGGCTGCCGTCCGGCGACTGGTAGAACTGGACGAACTGTCCCGAGGGATAGAGCCCGTGGAAGTCGTGGCCCTCGAGATGGGAGAGCGTCGCGCCCGGCGACTGGCCGAGATAGATGCCGGTGCCGCTGTCCTGCAGCGTCACGTGCGAGGCGGTGAAGTCGGGCGCGTTCACCACCCGGATGCCGGTCGCCTCGCCGGCCAGGCCCTGGTTGCCGCCGGGCGGGTCGGAATTGACGATGAGGCTGTTCTCGACGGTGACGCCGCTCGAATCCTCGACGACGATGCCGTTGCCGTCGGCGTGATGGATGGTGACGTTGCGGATGACGACGTTGTCGTGCTCGACGCGGATGGCGTCGCCGTCCGAAACCCAAAGATCAAGATTTTCGATGATCTGCCCGGCATGCGTGGTGCGGATGGGCGTGGTGCTGGTGATCAAACCCGCAGGCATATTTGCTCCAATCATTAAATATTACAACAATATCACTGCCTAACGGAATACATTCGTCGGATCGACCTAGTAAATCTGCAACGGCATCAGTCAGTATTAGGCCGATCGGCTTATTCGGCCCGGGAACCCGTTAACGGTAAAGCTTTTACGCGGACCGTTCCGATCCGATATTTCTCGCGCCGCACAATCGATGTTGCCGTACGGCCACGTTTGATCGGGCCGCGGCTGATTCGGCGCTGGGCCGCCGGCCGGGGCTGCGGGAGATCCCGCGGCCCCGGCCGGCGAACAGGTTTTCGCGGCGGGCTCAGACGAACAGGAAGTCGTTGGCCGAGAGCTGCCCCTTGTGGATGTCGGCGAGCCACAGCGTGTCGGTGCCCGAGGTGATGGCGACATCGTGGCCGACATCGTGGGCCGCGGCGAGCAGGGCGTTGAACGAGCCGAACATCGCCTTGCTCACCTCGACCACGTCCTGCGCGGTGCCGCGGAGCTGGAAGTCCTCGACCCAGTCGCTGCCGTTGCCGGCCTTGAACACGAACCGGTCCGCGCCGGCCCCGCCCCAGAGGTGGTCGGTGCCGCTGCCGCCGTCGAGCCGGTCGTTGCCGGCCCCGCCGTAGAGGCGGTCGTCGCCGGCGAGACCGTTGAGCGTGTCGTTGCCGCCCCGCCCGTCGAGGTCGTCGGCGAAGCGCGAGCCGGACATCGTGTCGGCCCCGCCGGTGCCGTCACGATCGATCCCCGTGCCGGACGGCGCCGGGCTGGGGGCCGGATTCGTGGCGACCGGGGTCGGGCTCGGCGCCGGAGTGGGAGCGGGAGCCGGAGCCGGAGCCGGCGTCGGCGCCGGGGTCGCGACCGGCGTGCCGCCCGTCCCGGTCGCCGCCCCGTCGAACACGTTGTGGATCGGCGTCATCGGCGTGGCCGAGGGCGCCGCCGTCACGTCCGCGCCGGCCGAGGAGGTGCCCCAGACGATGTTGTTGGCCACGCCCGGGTCCGTGTAGGTCGAATCCTCGACCGTGACGTTGTGGCCGGTCATGTTCCAGATCAGCCCGTTCGACAGCGACACGCCGCGGCCCTGGTCGCCGGCATCGTTGTCGAAGGAGCGGGTGTCGACGAACGAGACGCCGTCCGAGTAGGACGAGAAGCCGCCGTTGCCCATGTGGATCACGTCGACGTTCTCGACGTGGCCGCCCTGCGAGTTGCCCTCGAACATCACGCCGGCCCCGCTCGGCGAGTTGTTGCCGTCGATCACGCCGTTGGCGATCGTCACGTTCTGGCTGTCGATGATCGAGACGTTGTCCTCGACATGCGAGTGGCCCGGATCGTTGGTGACGGCGAAGTCGCTCAGCCGGCCGTTGGGCGACTGGTAGAACTGGACGAGCTGGCCGCCCGGGAACGGGCCGTGGAAGTCGTGGCCCTCGATGTAGGAGAGCTTCGCGCCCGGCGACTGGCCGAGATAGATGCCGGTGCCGCTGTCCTGCAGCGTCACGTGCGAGGCGGTGAAGTTCGCCGCGTTGACGACCCGGATGCCGGTGGTCTCCGGATCGGTCTCGCCGCCATTGCCCGTGGGCGGGTCGGAATTGACGATGAGGGCGTTCTGAACGGTGACGCCGCTGACGTCCTCGACGACGATGCCGTTGCCGTCGGCGTGGTGGATGGTGACGTTGCGGATGACGACGTTCTTGTGATCGACGCGGATGGCGTCGCCGTCGGAGACCCAGAGATCCAGATTTTCGATAACCTGTCCGTCGTACGTCGTGCGGATGGGGGTGGTGCTGTAGGTTTGGCCCGCAGGCATGTCGGCTCCTCGAGATGCGGTGATCGCAACGGAGCGGGTGCCTAACGAAGGTTAAGGGGCGGATCGATTGCGTAAATCTGCAACGTACCCCGTGAGGATTACTCCCGAGGGGGTATGGACGCGCGAAAACAGTTCAGCTTAATGCTGTTTTCCAGCGGGCCGCTGTCAGAAATTTTCTGACAGACGAACGATCTGTTGCCGAACGGCCACGTTTGGCCATCCGACCGATCTTTGCCAGGAACAAAAGCCTCCGATCGATCGCTTCGACCGCCGTCGCTCCTCTCCTCCCCCTTG
>NZ_BPRD01000535.1 GCF_022179745.1 Methylorubrum podarium | reverse complement strand
GCCGGCACGAGCCGCAGCGCCCGCTCGATCCAGACCAGCGCCTCCGGCTCGGCCTCGAGCAGGCCTGAGAAAAGCACTTCTTCGCCGGGTCGGGCCGGACTCTCGAGCACTTGGAGCGCCCCCGGAACGACGCTGCCTGTGCCCTCGTCCACCGCGATGCGCGTGATGGTCGTCGCGGCTGCGCCGTTCTGCGCGCGAAGGTCGCCGAAGCGCAGCGTGCCACTGCTGGGCGCCCACGCCTCCGGCGAGGCGAACGCTTCTTGTCCATCGTCGCTGCCGGACGCCACGCCGAACCAGCGCGCGACCGTGTCGGCCGGGAGGTGGTCGGGGGCGGTCGCTGCGATGGCATCGAGCACGTGGCGAACGTTGCCGCGCACCAGCGTGCCCGCGAGGATCATGCAGCCGTCGTGGTCGCGCAGAAACGGCTGGTCAACGCCGTGGCCAGCGCTCGCGAGGCCTGCCGTCGAGAGAGGACCCTCAAGGCGCAGGGTCAGCGTGCAGCGGGTCATGCGGCGGCCTGCGCGAAGGGGCGCAGCACGTTCCACAGATCGGCAAGACGCAGGAGGGGAAGACGTGGATCCGGTGTCACTGGCCCCAGTGCTCCGTCCGTCAGGACGCGTGCGAGGGCGTCCACGTCTTCCGCTTCGCGCTCTGTGCGCAGGCGCTTGAGGACCTCATCGCGTAGCTTCGTCAGATCGGCGGCATCGGCGCCGCGGGTGCGCGTGATGAGGCCGTAGAGCTGACTGCGGGGCAGTCCGATCTCGGGGTCGGTGATGCGGTCGGCAGCCGCAAGGAACGCTTCGAGCGCCGGCAGACCGAGGAAGGTGTGTGCCGCCGAGGCGGCCGTGCCGTAGTGATCGGCGAGGTAGGTCTCTAGGCCGGATGCCGGCGGCTCGATGCTCTCGACGATCTGAAGCGAGACCGCGTTGTCGGAGGGCTCCTGCTCGACAGGCTCCTTCTGGCCCTTCGAGTTCGCGGTCCTGGCCTTCGTCGCTGCCTTAGCCACGCCCTTTGCCGCGCTCTTGGCAAGCTCCATCGTGTCGGACGCCAGCGCCCGGGCCGTGGCGATCGGCATCTTGTGATGGCAGACGAGCGCGCCGACAGCGTGGGTCAGCGCCTGACCGCGGACTGTCCAGCCCGCCCCGAAGTCTCTGGCGATCACGCCGAGCGCGTCACGCAGCGCCCAGGCGGGCAGCACGAAGACGGCCTCGTCCCCGCCCCACAGAAGCGTCTCGAAGCGCAGCCGCCCCTCCGGGCCTGTCATGCGCGTGTCGGCACAGAAGGCGTCGAGGAGTCGCTCCAGAAGGAGGGCGCGCCGCTCGGCGAGTTCGGCTGAGAAGGTGCGTTCCTCCGCGAGCGCACCCGCACCGCCTGCTGCGGCGCCTCGTTTCACTGCACGCCCGACGGCCGCGCCGAAGCCGTTCCCGTCGAGGGCCACGACCGCGATCTTGCCGCGCAGGCTCGAAGGCAAGCCCGGCGGAGCAGCCTTGACCAATTCGGAGAGGCTTTCAGCGAAAGTTGGAAGCGGCGCCGTCCGATGCGGCAGCAGGCGCGCGTAGACCTGCTGACGCATCTCCCTGCCGAGTTCGAGGCGAGCCTTGACGCTCGCCGAGACGTGAAACGCGTTGTCGCCCTTGCGCACGCGATCCGTGGCAGGGCGCATCCGATCGATCGCACAGGCACGATGCCCAGGTGCCGTGGGCCCGGGCTCGATGGCGAGGCGCTGCAGTTGACGGGCGCGCAGCCGGGCCTGCGCCTGCCGCCCTGCCTCTGCATGCTGCTCGCCGGTCGGCGCATTAGGATAGGGCACAGCTGCCCCTACGAGGCAGAGGTGGGGCAGCACACGGGCAAGCCGAGCATCGGTCCCTTCCGGGACGGCGCGCCCGCTCGCCACGGCATCGAGCTGCCGCTCGATCCAACCGGCATTAACGGTTGAATCATCGGTTTCCAGCACCGCGACGCTCTGCGAGGCGGCGTCGAGAACCGGGATCAGGCGACCGAGGCACGCCTGTTCGAGGGTGTCGCGCACGAACTGCGGTGCCAGGAGGCCGGCAAAACCGCCTCCGCGAACGACGGACAGATCGTCGGTGTCGAACACCGTGACGTCGAGGTTGACCGCTTCCACCCGGACCAGGAACGACGGCACCGCTTTCCCCTAGTGTCCTCGGACCTGTCTGCAACCTTCAGATGGATGTTCGTGTGTTGTCAAGAAGATAGTCAAATTTCTGGTCCAACAGCTAGAAAATCGTATTTACCACTGTTATGCGATTATAAATAATCGCTCCTTGATATATATTCTGAATTTTGATGCTTAATCAGCTTGAAATTCAATGAAAGATACGATTAATGCGTGAAAGTTATAGAGTAAGGCTTTCGATCAAAGCGAGGCAGAGGCGGTTGCTAGTCAATCTAACGGGAGCAGGTCAAGCGGATGGCGGTGCTCGAACTCGCCCTCCAAGAGAAAGTAGCTGCCAACCTGGAGCAGCTTGCCCCGGGCTTTCAGCCTTTCGGGTTTCAGTTTGCGTCCCCGCGGTAGCAGCTGCCAGCCCCCACCAGGGCGCGGTAGGCGCCGAGACGATGACGTTTCAGTCCGCGTCCCCGCGGAAGCGGCTGGCAGCCGCAACCTCACCTTCCAGTCGGCGCTTCAGTCTGGTTTCAGTCCGCGTCCACGCGGAAGCAGCTGCCAGCCGATAGCCCTCGCCGCCCGCCCGACAGCCCCAGAGTTTCAGTCCGCGTCCACGCGGAAGCAGCTGCCAGTTCCATCCGGCCGGGCAGAGCGCCGGGTCGGGGGCGTTTCAGTCCGCGTCCACGCGGAAGCAGCTGCCAGCCCGCCCACCAGCAGGTCACGGCCGAGAGGGACGGTTTCAGTCCGCGTCCACGCGGAAGCAGCTGCCAGCCAACGGCATCCCCGTGCCCGGCCTGCGCGACGGGTTTCAGTCCGCGTCCACGCGGAAGCAGCTGCCAGCCCACCTCGGCCGCGCCCCTGCACGACCCGATGCCGTTTCAGTCCGCGTCC